>DVKA01000277.1 GCA_018716365.1 Candidatus Caccocola faecipullorum | reverse complement strand
ATGTACAACGGCGACCGCGCGCGCAAGGAGATACTCGTCGCGCACGGCTTCCGCCTGCCGTCGTGCCTCGACAACAGGCCGCTGAAATGGGACGAGTTCGAGCCGGTGCTGAAAAACGCGCTCTTTATCTCCGCGACGCCCGGCGACTATGAGTTCGAGCACTCGGACCACGTCGTCGAACAGCTCATACGTCCGACGGGAATCCCCGACCCCGAGGTAGAAGTCCACAAGGCCACGGGGCAGGTGGACGACCTGCTTGCAGAAATACGCCCGATAATCGACCGCGGCGAGCGCGTGCTCGTCTCGACCTTGACGAAGCGCTCCGCCGAGGACCTCGCGGAGTACATGGCCGACCTCGGCATAAAGGTGCGCTATATCCACTCTGAGCTCGACACCTTCGAGCGCGCGGAGCTGCTGCGCGACCTTCGTCTCGGCGTCTTCGCCGTGCTCGTCGGCGTCAACCTTCTGCGCGAGGGCATAGACCTGCCGGAGGTCTCGCTCGTCGCGATACTCGACGCGGACCGCGAGGGCTACCTGCGCGCGCACCGCTCGCTGATACAGATGATAGGCCGCGCCGCGCGCAACAGCGCGGGCAAGGTTATACTCTATGCCGACGTGATAACGGACAGCATGGCGCTTGCGATGAAGGAGACGAAACGCCGGCGCGAGGCGCAGACAGCGTTCAACGAGGAACACCACATAGAGCCGAAGACTATTATAAAATCCGTCAGGAATCTTCTGCCCGACGAGCTCACAGAGGAGGGCGAAGAACATTACGCCGGAATGCGCGCCGCGTCGCCGGTTGCGGAGAGCAGGGAAAGCATCGCCGAGATGGAGCGGAAGATGTGGGAAGCGGTAGAGAAGCTGGACTTTGAGACGGCGGCTCAGCTCAGGGACGACATACAGAAACTGAAAGGCGGAAACGCAATTGGAACAGGAAATAAAAATTACAGGGGCAAGACAGCACAATTTAAAAAACGTAAGCGTAAATATCCCAAAAAATAAATTGGTCGTCGTCACGGGGCCGTCGGGCTCCGGCAAATCGTCTCTCGCCTTCGACACGATTTACGCCGAGGGGCAGCGCCGCTACGTCGAGTCGCTTTCGTCGTACGCGCGCCAATTCCTCGGAATGTCGGATAAGCCGGACGTAGACGACATAACGGGCCTCTCTCCGGCCATCTCGATAGAGCAGAAGGGCACGGGCCACAACCCGCGCTCGACCGTCGGCACCGTCACGGAGATATACGACTATCTGCGACTGCTCTTCGGCCGCGCTGGGACGCCGCACTGCCCGAAATGCGGACGCGAGGTGCATCGTTACAGCGTAGACGAGATTATAGATCTGATATTCAAGGAATACGACGGAAAGCCGCTCGAGATATACTCGCCCGTCGTCAAGGGCAAAAAAGGCGAATACAAGAACCTGCTGCTGAAGCTGCACCAGCAGGGCTATATGCGCGTGCGCATCGACGGCACGCTCTACTGGCTCGAAGAGACGGTAGAGCTCGACAAAAAGCGCCGCCACACGATAGAGTGCCTCATCGACCGCATGAAGGTGCGCGAGGACAACCGCCTGCGTCTCAGCGAAGCGGTGGAGATGGCGCTCAAGCTTTCAGACGGTTTCGTGCTGCTAGTCTCCGAGGGAATGCCGGACAACGAGCTGACGGAGAAGTACGTCTGTCCCGTCTGTGAGATAAGTCTGCCGGACATCGAGCCGCGGCTTTTCTCGTTCAACGCTCCCGCGGGGGCCTGTCCCGACTGCGGCGGCCTCGGCTTCCATATGCACTTCTCGCCGGAGCTCGCCGTGAACCCCGAGCTCCCGCTCGCGGACGGCGGCTTCATACCGTGGAAGTCGATGAAGCATATGATTCAGAAGGCCGAGAAGCTCGCGGAGAAAAAAGGCTGGGACATATCGAAACCTTTCGGCGAGCTGCCGCGCGAGGCGCAGGAGGCGATGCTCTACGGCTCGGACGAGGTGCTTCCGCTGATTTTCACCGACCGCAGCGGCGACTGGGAGTACAACGGCAAGTATATGGGGCTCATCCCGTGGATAGAAAAACGCTACAACGAGACGGAATCCGAGAATTACAAAGAAGAGCTTGACCGTTACCGCGTCGAGGACGTCTGCGCGACCTGCAAAGGCGCGCGGCTCAAGCCGGAGGCGCTCGCCGTCACGCTCGGAGGCTACAACATCAGGCAGCTCACGGAGATGCCTGTCGACGAGCTTATAAAGGTGCTCGACGGCCTTGAGCTCGGCGCGCGCGAGCAGAAAATCGTCGGCGTCGCGCTCATCGAGGTGAAAAAGCGTCTCGCCTTCCTCAACGACGTAGGCGCGGGCTATCTGAGCCTCTCGCGCCGCGCGGACACGCTCTCCGGCGGAGAGAGCCAGCGCATACGCCTCGCGTCGCAGATAGGCTCGCAGCTCACGGGCGTCCTCTACGTGCTCGACGAGCCGACGATAGGGCTGCACCCGCGCGATACGAACAGGCTGCTCGATACGCTGCGCGCGATACGCGACATCGGCAACACCGTCCTCGTCGTCGAACACGACCGCGACACGATGGCGGCGGCCGACCACATTCTCGAACTGGGCCCCGGCGCGGGCGAGCGCGGCGGAGAAATGATAGCGAACGGAAGCGCCGAAGAGATAATGGAGGGAAACTCCAGCACAGCGCTCTACCTGCGCGGCGAGGCCGACGGGACCTACATTCCGCACCCGAAGCGGCGCAAGCCCTCGACGTTCGTCAAGGTACGCGGCGCGCGCGAAAACAACCTCAAAAAGCTCAACATAGACATACCGCTCAACACCTTCGCCTGCCTCTCCGGCGTATCCGGCTCGGGCAAAAGCACGCTGCTCTACGAAATCCTCTACAAGGGGCTGCGCGGCAAGTTCGACCGCGACTTCCGCGAACGTCCCGGAAAATTCGACTCGATAACGGGCTACGAGCCGCTGCGCAACATAGTGCTCGTCGACCAGAGCCCGATTGGGCGCACGCCGCGCTCGAACCCCGCGACATATACCGGCGTATTCACCTACATACGCGAATTTTTCTCCGAGCTTCAGGAGTCGAAGCTGCGCGGCTACCAGCCGGGGCGCTTCAGCTTCAACGTCAAGGGGGGGCGCTGCGAGGCCTGCAACGGCGACGGCGTCATAAAGGTCTCGATGCTCTTCCTGCCGGACGTCTACGTAAAATGCGACGTCTGCAAGGGTAAGCGCTATAACCGCGAGACGCTGGAGGTCAAATATAAGGGGCTTTCGATTGCCGACGTGCTTGAGCTGACGGTCGACGAGGCGGCGGAATTCTTCGGAGCGGTGCCGCGCATAGCGAACAAGTTCAAGACGATACAGGAGGCGGGCCTCGGCTACATCCGCCTCGGACAGCCTGCGACGACGCTCTCGGGCGGCGAGGCGCAGCGCGTCAAGCTCGCGACCGAACTCGGCAAGAAATTCCGCGGCAACACGCTATACCTGCTCGACGAGCCGACCACGGGGCTGCACTACACCGACGTGAAAAAGCTGCTCATCCTGCTGCACAAGCTCGTCGAACAGGGCAACTCCGTTCTGGCGATAGAGCACAACCTGGACGTACTCGCTTCGGCGGACTACATAATGGACCTCGGCCCCGAGGGTGGCAAGGGTGGCGGAAAGCTTATAGCGAAGGGCACGCCTGAAGAGGTTGCGAAGTCGAAGGGCCCGACCTCGAAATATCTCGCGCAGTTCTTGAACGAAATCAAAAGGGGATCGTAACGATGGAGAAAGACAGAAAAAGAACGGAAAAGCCGCGCGCCCGCGAAGCCGCGCCGGAAGGGGAGCTCTGCTGGGGGCGCAACCCCGTTATATCGCTGCTCGAAGAATCGCCCGAGCGCTGCATGAAGGTGCTTATCTCCGAGACGATGCAGCCGCACGTCAAAACGAAGATAATTACGCTCTGCCGCGAAGCGGGTGTAGTATTCCAGAACGCGGGACAGGCCGCGCTCGACCGCCTCACGAACGGCGAAAACCATCAGGGAGTGGCGGCCTACCTGACGCAGGTGAAGCTCTGGGACGCGGACGAGCTTCTCGAACAGCTCCCGGCTGCGCCTGAGCCCGTCATGATACTGCTCTGCGACCACGTGCAGGATCCGCACAATCTCGGCGCGATGATACGCAGCGCGGAGGCCGCCGGAGCTTCCGCCGTCCTGATTCCGAAACGCGGCGGCTGCCTGCCGACGGGGACGGTAATCAAGACGAGCGTCGGAGCCGCGCTGCGCGTGCCTGTCGCGCTGACCGGCAACGTCGCGCAGACGGTGCGCAAACTTCAGGAAGCGGGCTTCTGGGTGACGGGGCTCGACATGAACGGCCGAGACACGCTCTTCCGCGAGGACCTTCCGCCGCGAAGCGCAATAGTCGTAGGCGCGGAGGGAAGCGGCCTCGGCACCGCGACCGCGAAAGCCTGCGACGACGTGCGCTTTATACCGATGCGCGGCACCGCCGGCTCGCTCAACGCCTCGGTAGCCGCCGCGCTCGCGATGTTCGAATGGGCGCGCAGCGTGGGGAAGATTTCATAAAACAGGCGAAAGTTATATGTATCTGGAATTGGTGAACAGTTACAGGACGACGAGGAAATACGGCGAAGATATAAAGCCGCGTCCTCCCGCGAGCGAAGCGCAGATAACCGAGGCGGAGGCGCGTCTCGGCACGCGTTTCCCGAAAGAACTGCGCGCCATGCTGCTTGAGATGGACGGCGACTGTAATTTTCTGCTCTCGCTGGAAGAGATTATCGAATACAACGAGGCTATGTCCTCCGAGCGGTTCGCCGGAGCGAAGCCGCTCTTTGTAGCGACGGACGGCGCGGGCGGCCTTTACGGCTATGCTGTAAAAGACGGTGGCGCGGAAAGCTCAAAGCTCGTCTTCTGGAACCACGAAACGGGCGAAATTTTCGACTGCGAAGGCGCGGCCGCAGATTCTCTCTATGAATTGATAAAGCAGTTCTACGACGTCAGCTTCGGCGAATTTTTGGACGTCGTTAAGCCGTAAGGCCGACGCTTGGCTGCGCGGAATATGGAGCGCAGCCGTGTTCCTGATAAAGCTGCCAGATATTAAAAAATGCGGGAAAGCCTGACGCAAGGGCTTCCCCGCATTTTTCCCGCTTAACAGTCAACTGAATGGAGCGTCGGACAATTTCCAGAAAATTTTTAAGCCTTGACTCACCGGCTCCCGCACGAGCCTTCCCAGACGACTTTACGGTAATTTTCAGGATCTGTCGCGCCCTCGGTGGAGAACAGCAGGACGCGCGAATCTTTGCCGATTTTTAGCTTTTCGCGCAGCGGCGCTAATTCGTCATCGCGCATGAGCGCGTAGAGGAAGCCGAGCGGAGCCGCGCCCGATTCGCCCGATATGACGCGCGGATCTCCGGGCAGCGGCGCGCCGAGGACGCGCATGCCGTCGGCGGCGACGCGGTCCGGCAATGACGCGAAGGCCGTGACTTTGTCCTTGAGTATCTGCCACGAGGTTATGCTCGGCTCGCCGCACGCAAGCCCCGCCATTATCGTCCTCATGTCGCCGCCGACAGTGCGGATGCTTCCGTCGCCCGCGCAGGCGGAGCGGTAGAGGCAGTCCGCTTGGTCCGATTCGACGACGGCGAAGACCGGCGGATTGTCTGGATATTTGTTGGCGAAGTATCCGACGGCCGCCCCAGCAAGCGAGCCGACGCCGGCCTGTACGAATATGTGCGTCGGCGCCTCCTGCGCAGCCGCCGCAAACTGTTCGTCCGCCTCCATCGCCATTGTGCCGTAACCCTGCATTATCCACGATGGTATTTCTTCGTAGCCCTCCCACGCCGTGTCCTGTATCAGCACGCCGTTCGGCGTCTCAGCCGCGGCCTTCGCCGCCTTACGCACGCAGTCGTCGTAGTTGAGCTCTTCTATCGTTGTAAGAGCGCCCTCGGCGCGGATGTTTTCAAAGCGCGCCGCCTGCGAGCCCTTCGGCATCATGATGACGGCCTTCTGTCCGAGCGTCTTCGCCGCCCACGCGACGCCGCGTCCGTGGTTGCCGTCTGTCGCGCTGAAAAACGTTATCTCTCCGGTCTCTTCCTTCAACTCGCGCGAAGTGAGCGCGGCATAGCTGAGCTCTTCCATCGGGCGGCCCGTGAGCTTCGATATATAGCGCGCCATTGCAAAGGAGCCTCCTAGCACCTTGAACGCGTTGAGGCCGAAGCGGTACGACTCGTCCTTAACGCAAATCTTCGCAACGCCGAGGAACTCTGCGAGGCGGTCGAGCTCCGCCAGCGGCGTCTCGGAATACTGCGGAAAGCTTTCGTGAAACGCGCGCGCGGCTCCGACGTTCTGGAGCGACATAATCTCAAGCTCCGTGCCTCCGCTTTTGGGCATTCTGTTGTCAGTCCACTTGATGCCGTACATCTTCCGTCCTCCCTGTGAGTTTGCTGTGGAACGCCCTGAATATAACAACTGCGCCGAGCCCCGTCAACGGAGCGCATAAACAGGAATGTGCGGCGGCGTCGGACGCGCGTGAAAAATTGGCGCAATTTTTTTTCTGATTCGTTGTTGACATTATCGCGAATTCATATATAATATCCTTCGTCCGGCCCGATTGGGGTATGGTGCAACGGCAGCACGCCTGACTCTGGATCAGGTAATCGAGGTTCAAATCCTTGTACCCCAGCCACTTACTTAGTAAGACGGTCCCTTCGTCTAGGGGCCCAGGACGGCGGGTTCTCAGCCCGTTAACAGGAGTTCGAATCTCCTAGGGACTGCCATCATAAAGCGAAAGCGGAATGTCGAGAGATGTTCCGCTTTTTGCGTATCTTGTAGAATTTAACAAAATTTACCGTTCTCGTCAATCTATTCAGCGGCGCACTCTTTCCTTTATACGCCGCTCAATATGCGAACCATTTAACTTTGTTCTAAAGACTAAAAAGGAAAACAGTATCAGCGAGCCGCTTTTGTGCGCGCGTCTGCGCTGCCGGACGGCCTTCGGCGCGCAGGCCGCGCAGCCGCGCCTCGCGCGGCGCGGCTGCGGCCCGGTCATGCGTTTTTTGAAAAGGTCAATCCGCATAATTCGCGAATATCGACTTCTTTAGTTAAGCAAATAGAATGAAAGACCTTTTTTAATGAATTTTCATACGAATTTAACTATATAGTTTAAGACAGGCCGTTTTTGTGTTATTGAACGTATAAAAAGAGCTTTTTTATCGTGCCGCTATATTTTATACTAATGTGTGAAAATTGACGCAATTTAAGATTACAAGTAGAATCTTATACTGTACTGCGAAATATCTTCTGATTTATAGGAGCATGGGAGGGGGTGACTTGATTGGCGGATAATCTTGCACAGGAAATTCGCGAGCAGGAAGCCGCGGCGAAGAGCATCGTCTCCGACGCGAAAGCGGAAGCCGCGAAAATGATCGCCGCCGCTCAGTCCGAAGCGGAGCAGTCTGTCAAGAGCACAAAACAGCAGTGCCACAGACAGTGGCGCGAAAGAGTCGCCGAGGCTGAAAAAGAGGCCGAAGCGAAGGCTCTGGAGATAACGAAAAAGGGCGAGCAGGACGCTAAGGCGTTCTACGAAGGTAAGAAGAAGGACACCGACGAGGTTGCAGACTGGCTGGTAAGAGAGGTGATGGCGTCTTATGGCTCTCGCTGAAATGTGTAAGGCGCGGATTGCCGTCCATAAATCCGCAGCCGATGAATTAGCGGCCAGCCTTCAGGCGCTGGGATGCTGCGAGTTCGCCGCGAAGACGGGCGAACAGCCGCAGCAGGCCGGAGCAGCCGAACCGCTTCGTGAGAAAAAACGCCGCATCGACGAACAGATCGGCGACGCGAAGTTCGTAATCCGCCTTTTGGAGCCTTACGAAACGCACGAGGGCGGTCTCGGCAAGATGCTGAGCGGCGCGCCGTCGCTCACCTTCGGCGAGCTGGCAGCTAAGATTGACGAACAGAAATTTGCAAAACTTACGTCTTCTCTGAGGGATATCGAAAAGGACCTCACGGAGACGAGGGCCGAGCTTTCGCGCCTGAAAGGGCTTCTGACTCAGGCCGTTTTGCTGGAAAAGATCAAATATCCGCTTGAATTTTTTACAACGGGGACAGAGACCATAAGCGGCGCTATCTACAGCGTTTCAAAGAACGCGGCTCCCGCTCTGCGCGAGAAAATCGCGGCGGAGCTCGGAGAGATGGCGGAGCTTCAGGAAATCCCCGGAGCGGAGAAAGATCCGAACACCGTGTTCGCGCTGCTTTACAGAAAGTGCGACGCGGAGAAGCTTCAGGGCGCGCTCGCGGAGAGCGGCGCTTCGCGCGTCGAGGTGCCGAAGGACTTCACGCTCACCTCTTCGGAGGAAAAAGAGCAGTTGTCCGCCAAGATAGCCGCCTGTGAAGATAAGGAACGCGAGCTTTCCGAAAAGCTTGCCGCGCGTGCAGACTCCGCTCTCGCCGCGGCGCGCGACCACTGCGACTACTGGAACATCGTGGGCCGCAGGCTCGAGGCCATGGAGTCCGGAGAGCCGACCGACGACGTGCTTATCTGGGAGCTCTGGACGCCTAAGTCCGAGCTCGGCCGCGTGAAGGCCGTCGTCTCCCGCTACGAGCAGTACACGGAATTTGCGGAGGTTGAGCCGGAGGCGGGCGAAGAGCCGCCGACGCTCCTCAAGAACCCGCATTGGTCGTCGTCGCTCGAGCCGCTTACGATAATGTACGGCACGCCGACCTACGGCAAGGTGGACCCGACCACGCCTATGGCTCCGTTCTTCTTCCTCTTCATGGGGATGTGCTTCGGAGACGCGGGCTACGGCCTCGTCGTCGCCGGCATTCTCGGCTACTTCCTCGTGAGGTACCAGCTGCCGGACACTCTGCGCAAGTTCTTCGTGATGGTGACGGTCGGCATGTGCGTGTCTGTCGCTTTCGGCGCGATAACGGTATCGTGGTTCGGCGATTCCGTCACGGCGTTCCCGTTCCTCAGCGGAATAGCCCCGGCGCTGACGAGCATACAGCTGCTCAACCCGATGGGCGACCCGATGACGCTGCTCATGATTTCGCTCGCGCTCGGGTTCATCCAGATTCTCTACGGGCTCTTCATCGCCTTCTCTGAGAACTGGAAGGCCGGTGACAAGTTCGCGGCCTGCGCCGACCAGGGCGGTTGGATACTCTTCCTCTGCGGCCTCGTGCTCTTCGGATGCGCCGCGGGCGGCTACGTATCCGCATCGCTCGCTCTGCCGGGCAAGATAGTCGCCGCCGCCGGAGCCGTTATACTCGTCGCGACGCAGGGTAGGGAGAAGCCGAGCATCTTCGGCAAAATCTTCTCCGGCGTCATGAGCCTCTATAACGTCACCGGCTATCTCGGAGACGTGCTGAGCTACAGCCGCCTTCTCGCGCTCGGCCTCGGCTCCGCCGCGGTAGGCATGGTCATCAACCTGCTCGCGAAGCTCGTCGCCGACGTGCCGTACGTAGGTATAGTGCTAGCCGTGCTGCTCTTCGTAGTGGGGCATCTTTTCAGCATCGCGGTGAACCTCCTCGGAGCGTTCATCCATCCGCTGAGGCTTCAGTACGTCGAGTTCTTCGGCAAGTTCTACGACGCCGCCGGACACGATTTCGCTCCGCTGAGCAACGCGGCTCAGTACTCACAGATTTCCGATAAATCTACAAATTAGCTGACAAGCAGCACAATTTTTCAAGGAGGTAAAGTTAATCATGGAAACAATTCTCGCAACAATGGGTGATCAGCTTGGACAGATGCTCGTTATTCTGGGCGCCGCTCTCGCGGTAGGCTTTGCAGGTTCGGGCTCGGCGTGGGGCATCGGCCTCGCCAACGAAGCGGCGGCCGGCATTATGACTGAGGATCCGAAGAAATTCGGTTACGCGCTCGTCCTTCTCGCCCTTCCCGGAACGCAGGGTATCTACGGTCTTCTCGTCGCGGTTCTCGCCATGCAGAAGTCCGGCCTTCTCGGCGGCGACGTAGCCCTTACCGTATGGCAGGGCCTCGGCATCTGCTTCGCCTGCCTCCCCATAGCGATAGTCGGCTTCTACTCAGCCATCTGGCAGGGTAAGTCCTCCGCGGCTTCTATCCTCATGATCGCCAAGCGCCCCGACCAGATAGGTAAGGCCGTCATCCTCCCCGCCATGTGCGAAACGTACGCGGTTTTCGGCCTCCTTATAAGCATTCTGTTGCTCAACGGAATCCAGCTCTAAGCAAAGAAGACTGAACGTCATGTCTTTAGCTCAGATTACCGAAAAGATCAGGAACGACGCTCAGAAAGAAGCGGACGAGATCCTTTCCAAAGCGAAAGCGCAGGCCGAAGCCATCACGAGCAAGGCTGAGAAAGAGTGCGCCGGCATACAGGAAGGGTTCGACGAACGTTTCGGAGCGGAACGTCCCGAGATAATAAAGCGCAGGGAGATAGTCGCCGACATCGACGTCAGCAAGATGATGCTCAGCGCCAAGCGCGAGCTCATCGAAGACGTCTACCGCGGCGCTCTTGAGAAGATGAAAGCGCTCCCGAAGGACAAGTACCTCGCCTTCTGCGCAGATCTTCTCGACGGCGGCGTGACCACGAAAGACGAACTGGTTGTAGTCGGAGACGGAGAAAAATACATTGACGCGGCGTGGCTCGATTCCTACAACGCATCGCACGGCACGAAGCTCGCGCTCGCCGGTGAAAAGGCCGATATAGCCGGAGGCTTCATCCTCCGCAGAGGCAGAATCAGCGTAAATTGCTCGTGGGAGATGCTCCTTAAGGTCTCTCAGGAAAAACAGGAATCTGACGTTGTAAAGCGTTTGTTCCCGTCTGCGTGAAGAGGGAGGTGGTCTGATGTCATATAAGGAGGCTTACGGATATGCCGTAGCGCGAATACGCGCTATGGAACTGCGCCTTCTTGACGCCTCGGTCTTCACGAGGATGCTCGACGCCGAAGACACCGCTTCGGTGCTGAAGGTTCTCGGCGAGACTTCCTATGCGGCAGCGCTGACATCAGTCTCCGGCGAAGGCGGAATCGATAAAGTCCTTGAAACAGTGCTGCACGACACCTATGAAGAGGTAAATTCGTTCGTGCCGCAGAAGGAGCTTGTCGCTCTGCTCCGGCTGCC
>DVKA01000276.1 GCA_018716365.1 Candidatus Caccocola faecipullorum | reverse complement strand
GGAGCGGGCATAGCGGGCGCCAGTCCGGCAAAGACAGGGTTTACCGCTACAAAGATTGCGCTTGCTTCGTACCTGTTGCCCTATTGTTTTGTGTACAACCCCATGCTGCTGCTGCAAAACGTTGAAATATTTGAGCTCGTGGTGCTTGTCGCTTCTGCTGTATTCGGCGTGGTTTCGCTTGCCGGAGCATTTGAAGGCTGGTTCTATCGCGACCTGAGAATCCCGGAACGCGTGGTATTCGGTTTACTTGCGCTTCTTGCTATACATCATAATATTATCGCCAGCTTGGTGGCCATCGGCGGAATCGTGGTATGCATGGTGTATTTCAAGAAAAGTAAGGCGCCGGAGCACGTACAGGCGACTTTTGATGATTAATTCGGAACAAATTGTGAATTGAACTGAGAGAAAGTCTGCACTGGCTGCACAGATAGTAGAGCGGATAGTTTGGTCAATTTCTCAAAATGGCGCGGGGGTCCTTGCGGGCTCCGCGCTTTTTCTGTGCCTTCGGCGCGCGTATAGTATAATCTTTGGTATATGACGCGGGCGCGGGACTGCGCGTCCGCCTGAGGGGAGTTCTCATGCCGGAAAGAAGTCAGCCGCTTATATGGCATTCGCTTAATATATTCCGCGCGCTCTGCTGCCGCATGGAGCACGAGCGCGCCGTAGCGCTGGGAGGAAGGCTCGGTTCGCTTGTCGCACGCTTCTCCCGGAAAAAAGTTTCCGAGTCGGTCGAACGCTGCATGAAGATACTCGGCGTGCCGCGCGGGCGCGCCGAGGAGATAGTGCGCGGCGCTTACGAACATTTCGGACGGGCCGCCGCGGAATTTGCGCGTATGCCTGTAATGGCGGAGAGGATTGACGAACTTGTGAGCAGCGAAGGCCACGAGTATCTCTTCGACGCGGTGAAATCAGGCCGCGGCGCAATGCTCGCGACGGCGCACATAGGAAACTGGGAATATTCAGCCTGCTGGCTCGCGCGCCACGGCCTGCCGATAAATTCACTCGGCGCGGACCAGCGCGACGAGCGCATAACAGAGCTTATAAAAGAGCTGCGCCGCGCGGGAGGAGCGAAGGCGCTCGGCAAGGCGAACGACCTGAAGGCGATGATAAAGGCGCTCCAGCGCGGCGAGGTCATCGCCGTCCCCGTCGACCAGGACGCGAAGGAGGCGGGCGTCGTCTCGCCATTCCTCGGCTATCCTGCGAGCACGCCGCTCGGCCCCGCGAAGCTCGCGGCGAAGCTCGGCTGCGACGTGATTCCCGGGATATGTACGCGCAACCCCGACGGCGTCACCTTCTCAATGAAATTCTACCCGCCGATGAAAGGCCGCGACGGCGAGCCGTTCGGCAAAAACATCCAGACGAGCACCGACGACCTCAACGCAGTCATCTCCGAGGGCATAAAGGCTCACCCGGAGCAGTGGATGTGGATGTACCCGCGCTGGGAGTCGGTGGAGCGCGGAATCTTCAATGATCGCGGGAATTGACCCCGGACGCTGGAAGACGGGCTTCGCCCTCGCGGATGGCGGGCGGCTGCTCTTTTCGGCGATAATACCGTCAGACAAGAAGGACGTGCTGATTGAGGCCGTAAGGAGCGGAAAGTGGGAACTCGTCGCTGGGTGGCGGCAGGAAGGAAGCGCGGAGGATCTGCCGAAAACCGCGCCCGAGACCGTCTTCGTAGGAAGCGGCACCTCGTCAGAGGAATTCCGCGCGGCGCTGCCCTTTCCCCATAAAGTCGTGGAAGAATACGGAACGACGCTCGAAGCGCGCGAAATATACTGGCGGCTGCACGCGCCGCGCGGCCTCATGAAGCTTGTGCCGACCTCGCTGCGCACGCCGCCGAGAAACGTCGACGACCTCGCCGCCTACGCGATACTGCTGCGAGGCGCCGGGGCCGCCGAATCCAAAAAATCCTCTTAATCGTAAAATTTCTGAACAGATACGCCGAACGCGCCGAGCTCCGCGGCCAAGTCGCCTAGCATTGACTCCATCGCGGCGCGGTACATGCGCTCCGTGAGGTTCGCAGGCGCGGCTGGCAGGTGCGCGGCGATGACGGGGGCTTCGCGGCCCATCATGTAGGGCAGCGCGCATTTGCAGATTTCAAAGAAAACGTTCAGCGCCGCGGCGTGAGCCGCAAAGTCGTCCGGCGATATGTCGAGGAAGAGACGCTCCTTAGACGACAGCGCCGGAGCGAAAACGACGGCGTCGATGCCGCCGAGCGCCTCCGCGCACTCGATGACGGCCGGCGCAACATCCGCAAGCGCGGCTCCGCTAGTAACGGAGCCGCCTGCGAATTTCGCGCTCTGCGGAAGAATCTCGGAAAGACGCGCGATTTCATCGTCGCCGCGCGCCGTCAGCCAGACCGCCGCGCCTTCAAGAAGCGCCGCCATTCCTGCGGGGAGCGGTGCGTCGTGCGCGAGCGGGAAAAATACGCAGCGCATTATTTTTTCACGCTTTTCTTCTTCGGTGCTTCTTCTTCGACGGCTTTGCTTTCGAGCTTGCGCAGCACGTCGCGGTAGCCGTCGGTGCCGTATTCGACGAATTTCTTGACGCGGCTGATCGTCGCCGTGCTCGCGCCAGTCGCCTGAACGATCTGCGGATATGAGAAACCCTTTATGAGAAGCCCCGCGACCTGAAGCCGCTGGGAGAATGCCTTGATTTCAGAAAAAGTCGCTAAGTCTTCGAGGAAGCGGTACGCTTCGTCCCTGTCTGTGATCGCGACTATGGCGTCGCATAGCTGGTCGGTAAAATCGTCTTTCCACTGGTTTGACATGGCTCTGCCTCCGGTATCTTTATTCAGCGCTTTAGTTCGCGACTATACTAAAATAATAGCCGCAACGGCGGAAAAGTCAAGAGCGCGGCGCACGGCGCAGGCCGCGGAAGTTCAAAAGGCGCGCGTAAAGTGATAGAATAGAAAAATGGCGCGGCCTTGCGACGGCGCGCCTGTGTTTCATCAATAGAACGGATTTTCCGCATCGGAGAACCGACATAGATTTTTACCGGAGGATGAAGGAATGGCAAAGAACATTACGCCGAGAGAGAAAGATTATTCGCAGTGGTATCTTGACGTCATACGCGTCGCAGAGATGGCGGACTACGCGCCGGTGCGCGGCTGCATGGTCGTGCGCCCGACGGGCTACGCTATATGGGAGATGATACAGCGCTACTTCGACGACGCATTCAAGGAGACGGGCCACGTCAACGCCGCCTTCCCGCTGTTGATACCGCAGTCTTTCCTTGCGAAGGAGGCTGAGCACGTCGAGGGCTTCGCGCCCGAGTGCGCCGTCGTCACCCACGCCGGCGGCGAGGAGCTCGAAGAGCCGCTCATCGTGCGCCCGACCTCCGAGACCGTCATCGGCCACATGTACAGCAAATGGGTGCAGTCGTGGCGCGACCTGCCGATCCTCATCAACCAGTGGGCCAACGTCATGCGCTGGGAGAAGCGCCCGCGCCTCTTCCTGCGCACCTCCGAATTCCTCTGGCAGGAGGGCCACACCGCCCACGCGACGAAGGAAGAGGCCGTCGAAGAGACGCTGAAAATGCTCGAAGTCTATCGCCGCGTCATGACAGAGTACCTCGCGCTCCCCGTCCTCGAAGGCGAGAAGACCGAAGGCGAGCGCTTCCCCGGCGCGGACAACACCTACACCTGCGAGGCGATGATGAGCGACAAGAAGGCGCTCCAGGCCGGCACGAGCCACTTCCTCGGGCAGAACTTCGCAAAGGCCTTCGACATCCAGTTCCAGGACAAGGACGGCACGATGCAGTACGCCTATACGACGAGCTGGGGCGTCTCGACCCGCCTTATCGGCGCGATAATCATGACTCACTCCGACAACGACGGCCTCGTACTGCCGCCGCGCATCGCGCCCGTCAAGGCCGTCATCGTCCCCATCTCGACCGACGACGCGAAGATTGAAAGCGCGCTGCTGCCGAAGGCAGAAGAGCTCCAGAAACAACTCAACGCGGCTCTTGGCGGACGCTACGTCAACATCGATAAGCAGTTCCATATGCGCCCGGGCGACCGCTTCTTCTCGCATCTCCAGAAGGGCGTGCCGCTTCGCCTCGAACTCGGCGAAAAGGAATATGCGGCGGAGAAGCTGCGCGTCGTGCGCCGCGACACCGGCGAGAAGCTCGACATAGCATGGAGCGAAGCCGCGACCGCGATTCCGGCGCTGCTCGACGAGATACAGCGGAACCTTTACAACCGCGCGCTCCAGTTCCGCCTTGCGAACACCCACAAGGCCGAGAACCTCGAAGAGTTCAAGCAGCTGCTCGAAGAGAAGGGCGGCTTTATCGAAGTATTCTTTGCGGGCAGCAAAGAGGACGAGAAAGCCATCAAAGAAGCGACAGGCGCGACGCCGCGCTGCTTCCCCTTCGCCCACTCAGAGGAGCGCGGCAAGTGCTTCTATACCGGAAAGGAAAACGCGAGAAAGGCGATCTTCGCAAAAGCCTACTAATCGCGCCGCGCTCTGCGCGCAAAGACAAAAACAGGCGGGACGGCTCACGATGGGCCGCCCCGCCTTTTTGTATATTCACGCGCAGCTTAAATCTCCGTCCACTCCGCGCCGCCGGCGAAGCCCTCTTCCCAGAGCGCTGCGGCGGTCTCCATTATGCCGCGTTTGAAACAATATTCGCGCGATTTGTCCGCGACGTAGCTTTTCATCGAGGA
>DVKA01000275.1 GCA_018716365.1 Candidatus Caccocola faecipullorum | reverse complement strand
TCGTCCTGCAGTCCAAAACAGTGTCCTCCTTTACAGCGCAGGCCACGGAATGACCTGCACCTCGTTTTCTGAAATTTTTATAAAAACAGACTTGCCCCAGAAGATGGAGCTTTTGTCTATTATTCCGACTTTCGTACCGATGCGTATCTGCCCGGTCTCAAGCGAGCGCGCGACTATGGTTTTGCCGTCGTCTCCGCCGCATCCAGCATGTACCAGTCCGTTGAGGCGGCCTATCACGGTCACGTTGCCCGAGGCGCTTATCTCGGCCCCCTGGTTGACGTTGCCTATCACCAGCACGTCGCCGTCGTGCGCTATCTTCTGTCCGCCGCGCACCGTTCCAGCGTGGACGAGCGTCTCGGAGGCCGCGCGGCGGGCGGGAGCGGCAGCCGCTTCGCGCCTCGCGTAGAGCCTGTCGGTCTCGGCGGTGCGGAACCCCATGCGGTCGAGCCATACGCGCGAACGCTCGTCGGCGACTATCCATTCCTTGACGAAACAGCCGCTCGGCTCGATGAAGCTCTTCCATATTTTCGAGAGCAGCGACGGCGAAAATACGCGCGTCTGCAAATCTATGACGATCTCGCTCCCCTCGAAAAGATGGCTGCCCATAGACAGAAGTTTGGCGAAGCCCTCTATCATCTGGCGTTCGCTCATGTCCGCCGGGATGACGCACTTCAGCGCCCCGGCCTGTCTGCCTTTCAACTGTATCATCTGCCAGCACCTCTGTTCACGTTCTGCGGCTTCGGAGCGGCCTTCGGCTCCGGTTTCGGCGGCTCGGCGTACTTTTCGCCGTTTATCAGAAAGTTAAGCATCTTGCCGACTATCGGCCCCGTCAGCGAAGAGCCGGCCTTTCCGGCCTCGGCTATCGCAACGACCGCATAGCGCGGATTATCGACGGGCGCGTATCCCGCAAACCAGGCGTGGTCGTCGCCCTGCGAGTTCTGCGCCGTCCCCGTCTTTCCCGCCACTCTGACTCCGAACGAGCTCGCTATCCGTCCCGTGCCGCTTTTCGTAACCTCTTCGACTCCCTGCCTGATTATGCGCAGCACGGCCGGGTCGACGCCGAGCGGCTCGCTATCCGCCAAAGCGGCGGTGTTGAGCCTCGGCTTCAACAGTTTACCACCATTCGCGAGCGCTGCGTAGACCCGCACGACCTGAAGCGGCGTCATGAGCACGTAGCCCTGCCCGATTGAGTTGTTGACAGTGTCGCCGCCGTACCAGCTCTCCTTGATGCGGCGCTTCTTCCACTCTGGGCCGGGCAGCGTCCCCGACGCTTCGCCTGAGAGGTCGATGCCGGTCTTGCGCCCGACGCCGAACTTCTCTTCCGTCTCCATGAGCTTCCTTACGCCCATTTTGTTGGCGAGCTCGTAGAAATAGACGTCGCACGAATCGCGCAGCGCGTCCGTGACGTTTTCTTTGCCGTGGCCGCTGCGCTTCCAGCAGCGGAAGCGTCGGTTGCCGAGCTCGAACCAGCCGGGACAGTTTATCTTTGTGTTCCTGTTTGCAATTTTATTTTCCAGTATAGCCGTCCCCGTAACGACCTTGAAGGTCGAGGCCGGCGGGTACGCGCCGGATATGGCGCGGTTCATCATCGGCCGCTCTATGTGGTCGGTCAGCGCGGCCCATTCCTTGTTCGATATTCCCCACGTCAGCGGGTTCGGGTCGTACGACGGCGAGGAGTAGAGACATCTTATCGAGCCGTCGCGGACGTCCATCGCTATCAGCGCGCCGCGGAACTTCCCCATCAGCTCCGCAGCGTAGCGCTGCGCCGCGAGGTCTATCGTCAGCGTCATATCGCCGCCCTTCTGCGTCTTTACATAGCTGATGTTGCGCAGCCTGCGCCCGCGCGAATCGACCTCGATGACCTCTTCGCCCGCCGCGCCGCGCAGCACATCCTCGTACTCGCGCTCTATACCGTTCTTGCCAATCATGTCGCCGCCGCGGTAGAGCTCCCTGTCGCGCGTTTCAAGCTCTTCTTTCGTAATCTCGGCGACGTAGCCGACTACGTGCGCCGCGTACTGCGCGGCGGGATATGTGCGCTTCCAGACCGGCGTTATGAAGAGCGCCTTTTTGAAGTCGCGGTCCATGATCATCTCCGCGACCTGTGCAAAGGTCAGGTTCGTCGCGACGGTTATCGCGCGGTAGGGCGCTGAGTATTGTTTGTCGACGAGCTCGCGCAGCCGCTCTTCGTCCATCGGGATGCCGCTGCGCGTAAGTAGCGCCGCCGTGGCTTTGATATTTTCTTCTTTCTGCAAATCGATCGGGTAGCCGCTGAGGTTGAATGTGCGCACGTTGACGGCGAGCGGCGCGCCGTTTATGTCGAGGATGCTGCCGCGCGGCGCGGATATGCGCAGTATGCGAAGGCGGTTGCGCGAGGCGAGTTTTACGTATTCGTCGCCTTGCGCTATCTGGAAGAAGAAAAGCCCCGCGGCGAGAAGCAGCAGCGAAACGACGACGACGCCCTGAAATACGCGCGTGCGCCGCATTATGTCGAAGCCGGAATAACGTCCGCTAACCATGGTCTGAATATACTTTCCAGAAGAGCCACGAGAAGACGGCTATGACAGGCACGGCCATCAGCTGCTGTACAGCGAGCTGGCGGACTGCGGAGCCGCTCGGCATCGTCCAGAAGAAGAAGTGAATTACAGAATAAAGCAGGTGCGTGAGGACGGCGAAGACGGTGAATGTTCCCGCCGTGCGTCCCTGCGCCGGCGTCTTGTACCACAGGAAGCATATAAGGCCGAGGACGCCTCCGCCGATCGCGGCCGAGAGCCCCGGAAGGTTGGTCCAGCGCAGGTCCCAGAGCAGGCCGCCCACGAACGCAGCCCAGACGAGCTTCGTCTGCCGCTCGCCCGATACGCCGGGAAGCAGCGCCATGAAGAGCGCCGTCATAAGAAAGACGTCGGGCACTATGCAGATGCCCATGAGCAGCAGCTGCGCGAAATCCTGCAAAAGCCAGACGACGAAGAGCAGCGTCATTTCGCCTTCGCCCCCTTGCCGGTGAAGACCTCGACGTTATAGAGCTGCGTCAGATGCGCGCCCGCGCTGAGCTTCATCTCCGTGTAGCCCTCTTTGTTCTTGTCGGCGCCGATTATCGTGCCGATGGGGAGGCCGGGCGGAATGAGGTCGTTCATCAGCGAGGTCGATACTGTCATGCCGCGGCTGAGCCTGCGCTCCTCCGGTATATAGAGCAGGTTGAGCCGCCCAGCGCCGTCGCCGTTCACGACTCCGAGGTCGCGCGTCTGATCTACGACGGCGGCGAGGAGGAACGACGACGAGGTGACGAGCTCGACCCACGCGTAATTTTCACCCGCGCGCACTACGCGGCCGACGAAATAGCCCTCCGAGGTGACGGCGGCGTTTTCAGCCACGCCGTCGCGCGTGCCCTTGTCTATGCGGAACTCCTGCCACCAGTCCTGCGGATAACGCAGCGTCACGACGGCGCGCACGTACGATTCGCGCGGAGCCGCTGGCGCGGCCCCGGCGCGCTGAAGCGCCTCGGCGAGCGCCTGACGTTCGAGTTCGAGCCGTTCGACGCGCTCGTTGAGCGTCGCTCGTTCGAGAACCCAGTTGCCGCTGAGCTTTACGATGTTGCGTATATAGAGCGCCGGCTTTTCAGGGTAGGCGAGCGCGGTGTTCACGCACTCGACCGCGGCGTATTTGAGCGAGGGGGCGGAGAGCATGACGAGCAGCACGGCTGCTCCCGCGACGACGGAGATGACTCCGCCGAACCACGGGCGCGCCTCCCTTCCTATAAAGCGCATTCCGCCTTCCTACGCGCCCGGCTTGTTGTCGAGAGTTATCGAGACCTCGCTCGGCTTCCGCGGCGTTTCGAGTATCTTGCCGAGGCCGAGGGCCACGGAATAGAGCGGCTGCTCCGCGATATGTATCGGCACGTTCAGCGCGTCCGCGAAGCGGATGTTGAGGCCGCGCAGGTTCGCCGTGCCGCCCGAGAGCACGATGCCCTGGTCTACGATGTCGCGCACGAGCTCTGGCGGCGTGCGCTCAAGCGTCGTGCGTATCGTGTCCTCTATCTGTACGATGACCGGCTCTATCGCGTCACGCACCTCTTCGGAGCTTATCGTTACGACCTTCGGCAGGCCGTCGACGAGGTCGCGTCCCTTGACGTCCATGCGAAGCTCCTGTTCGAGCGGGATGACGGAGCCTATCGCTATCTTTATCTCTTCCGCCGTGCTTTCGCCGATGGCGAGCGTGTAGTTCTGGCGCAGCAGAGATACTATCGCCTCGTCTATCGCTTCGCCCGCGACGCGCAGCGACTGGTTGATGACTATTCCGCCGAGCGACATGACTGCGACCTCGCAGGTGCCGCCGCCCATGTTGACGACCATGTTGCCCTGCGCCTCGTTGATGGGCAGCCCGATGCCGACCGCCGCGGCGAGCGGCTCTTCGACAACGAAGGCTTCTTTCGCGCCGGCCGCAAGCGTCACCTCTACGACTGCGCGCTTTTCAACTTCCGTCACGCTCGCCGGCACGCAGACCGCGACGCGCGGATGCGAGAAAACGCCGCCCGAAGCGCCGGCGCGCGACATATAGTGGCGTATCATGTGCCGCGTCATCTCGAAGTCGGCTATGACGCCGTGCGAAAGCGGGCGCAGCGTGCTGATGCCGACCGGGGTACGGCCTATCATCTTCTTCGCCGCCGCGCCGAAGGCTATAATCTCCTTCTGTCCCTTACGGTTGAGGTTGCGAACCGCGATGACCGACGGCTCGTCTATCGTCACGCCCTTCGATTTCACGTAGATGACGGTGTTCACCGTCCCGATGTCTATCCCTATTTCGTGGTTGAAAATGTTCGGTTTGAATTTAAACAAAAAAAGCTCCCCGCTTTCCGTTCTTTTCGTTAATTCCTGCGCGGCGGCTCCGCCTCTTCAGCTCCGTCCACAGGAAAGAGCTCGCCGCCGGCCGCTATGTAGTGGCGCTTTAATTTTATACCGAGTACGCCGAGCGCCCTTCTGACGTGCTCGGTAAGCCTTTCGTCGTCGCGGCTCGCAAAGCGCGAGCCGTCCGGGTGGTTGTGCACGAGCACCACGCCGTAGGCTCCGGCGCGGACCGCGCGGCGGAAGAATACCGGAAGGTCGAGATAGGCCCCCGCCATGCCCCCGTAAGACAGCTCCGCCTCGTCGATGAGGCCGTCGCGCGCGTCCAGGAAAAGCGCGTATATCGTTTCACGTTCCGCGTACTTCGTTTCGAGCGCGATTGAGAGCAGGCGGCTCTTCCATTCCTTTTTCTCGCCGGCGCTCACGACCGCTATTCTTCTGCCGAGTTCCAGCGACGCCGCGAGCGACGCGGCTTTCGCCTCCTTCAGCCCCTTTTCCTGCATTAGCTCCGCGACGCTCGCCCGAGCAAGCCCTTCAAGGCCTCCCATGCGCGACAGCAGCCCGTGCGAGAGCGCCATCACGTCTTCGCCTTGCCTGCCGGTGCGCAGAATCACCGCGAGCAGCTCGGCCGCGGACAAACTCTCAGGCCCGAGGCGGAGCAGCTTCTCGCGCGGACGCTCGTCCTCATGCAGGCTTGCGAAGTCCATCGCAGGAAATTACGCTTATCTGGGCCAGAACGGGTTGTGCGCTCTTTCCGCCCCTATCGTGGTCTCCGGCCCGTGGCCCGAAAGGACGCGCATATCGTCTGGAAGATTTTCGAATTTCTTCAGAGATTCGAGCAGCACCTCTTCGTCCCCGCCGGGCAGGTCGCTTCTGCCGACGGAGCGCGCGAAAAGCGTGTCGCCGGAAAGCATTATTTTTTCATCTCCGTCGCTGACTATCACGGATATGCCGCCCGGCGTGTGGCCCGGCGTGTGTATGACGTCGAGCGTCATGCTGCCGACGGTCAGCCTGTCGCCGTCGTGCAGCAGCCTGTCGGCCTTGCGCACCGCGACGTGCTCGCCCATCATTGTCGAAAGATTTTTCGACGGGTCTTCGAGGCTGCCCGCGTCCTCTTCGTGTATCGCAACTCCGTGAGCCGCCATGCCGCGCAGGTCTTCGACGCCGGCGATGTGGTCGCTGTGGCCGTGCGTAAGCAGCACCAGATCGAGCTTTATTCCGTTCGCGTTGATAAAGTCGACGACCTCCCGCGCGGGGCCGCCGGGATCTACGACGAATCCGTTGTTGTCGCCGTCCCAGATAAGGTAGCAGTTCGTCCACAGCATCCCGAGCGGGAATCTCTTGATTTGCATAATAACCTTCACTCCTTGGTGTCTATCATAAGGGTCACGGGGCCGTCGTTCTGGATCTCCACCGCCATATAGGCCTGGAACGTCCCGTGCGCGGTTCTCACGCCCTCTTTTTCTATCGCAGATATAAATTTTTCATACATTTCGTTCGCAAACACGGGCGGCGCGGCCTTCGCCCACGAGGGGCGGCGGCCTTTCCGGCAGTCCCCGCAGAGCGTGAACTGCGAGATCACGAGTATCTCTCCGCCTACGTCCTTCACGGAAAGGTTCATCTTCCCCTCCGCGTCGTCGAAAATCCGCAGATTCACGACCTTTTCGGCGAGCCAGTCTATATCCTTCTGCCCGTCCTCCGGCACGACGCCGAGCAGTACGGTTATGCCCTTGCCTATCTTCCCCACCGTTTCGCCGCCGACGGAGACCGACGACGACGTTACGCGCTGAAGCAGCGCTTTCATAAAACTACCCCCTGGTCACCTCAAGTATTCCCGACAGGTTGTTCAGCTTCGCCATTATGCGGTACAGATGTTCGAGATCCTTCACCTGCACGTCCGCCGCAACGCGCGTGCGCGTGTTGTTCACGACGCTGGCCTTGACGTTGGATATAAGGCCGTCCATCACCGTTATCGTCTGGACTATGTCTGCGAGCAGCGACGGCTTGTCTGCGCCCTCGATTTTAAGCCGCGCGGTATAGCGCGTGTTTTTAGGCACGCCCCATGAAACTGCGACGTGTTTGGCAGGATCGCTCTTTTCAAGGTTCGCGCAGTCTTTTCTGTGGACGGATATGCCGTGGTTCTGCGTCACGACGCCCGTTATCGCGTCGCCCGGTATCGGCCGGCAGCACTGCGCGAGCGTGACGAGCACGCCCTGAGTGCCGTCGACTACTATTTCAGAGTCGGCCTCTTTGCGCTGCTGCGGCGGCTGAGCCGCCGGCGGCGTCTCTACGATCGGCGTCTTCGGCGTCTCCGGCGTAATGCGCCCAAGAATGCTCGAAGGCGAGTGGTTTCCGCTGCCGACCGCTATGACTAGCTCGTCTAGGCTGGCGTAGCCGAGTTCGCGCGCGATGTGCGCAAGCTGCGAAGAGATTGGTTCGAGCGGATTTTCGACGCCCGGATTTCTGCGCGACGCCTCTTTTTCCAGAAGCTCGCGCCCGCGGCGGGATTTTTCCTCGCGCTCCTGCCGCTCCTGCTGGCGGAACCACGATTTGATTTTTGTGCGCGTCCTGCTCGACTTCGCTATCTTGAGCCAGTCGCGCGAAGGCTTGCCCTGCGGCGAGGTCAGTATGCGCACGATGTCGCCGTTCTGGAGCTCCTGGTCCATAGGCGCGATGCGTCCGTTTATCATCGTGCCGACGCATTTATGCCCTATCTCGGTGTGTATCGCGTAGGCGAAATCTATCGAGGTCGAGCCGTTCGGCACGGATACGACCTTGCCCTTGGGTGTGAAGACGAAGACGTCGCTCGAAAGCACGTCCGTTTTTAGGTTGTCCATGAACTGCACGCCGGCGGGCGCTTCGTCGCTGTCGCGTCCTTCCGCCGAGGTTTCTAGCGCCTTGCGTATCCACGTGAGCCCCTTGTCGAGGTTGTCGACCTTCTGACCGCCCTCCTTGTAGTTCCAGTGGGCGGCGATGCCGTACTCGGCGAGGAAGTGCATTTCCTTCGTCCTTATCTGCACTTCGAGCGGATCGCCGTTCGGGCCGACGACTGTCGTATGCAGCGACTGGTACATATTGCTCTTCGGGTTCGCTATGTAGTCGTCGAATAATCCGGGTATCGGCTTCCAAATCGTATGGACGAGGCCGAGCACCTGATAACATTCACCGACGGTCCTGACGATGACGCGCAGCGCGAGAAGGTCGTAGAGCTGTTCAAGCGAAAGGTTCTTGCGGCGCATTTTTTCGTAGATGCTGTAAAAATGCTTCGGGCGTCCCTTTATCGAGGCCTCGATGCCCTCCTCGTTGAGCTTGTTGGTGAGGATGTCCATAGCCTCTTTTATTATCATCTCGCGCTCGGGCAGCTTTTTTCTCACACGGCGCTTGATGTCGTAGTACATCTCCGGGTCCAGTATCCTGAACGAAAGGTCTTCAAGCTCGCGCTTGACCTGATAGATGCCGAGGCGGTGCGCGAGCGGTGCGTATATTTCAAGCGTTTCGCGCGCTATCGAAAGCTGCTTCTCTCGGCGGTGCGACGAGATCGTGCGCATATTGTGGAGGCGGTCCGCGAGCTTGATGAGAACGACGCGGATGTCCTTCGCCATGACGACGAACATCTTGCGAAGGTTCTCCGCCTGATATTCCTCCACCGACTTGAACTGGAGCTTTCCGAGTTTCGTAACTCCGTCGACAAGGGTCACAACGTCTTCGCCGAAGCGCTCTTTCAGCTGTTCGCCCGTGAAGCTCGTGTCTTCGAGCACGTCGTGGAGCAGCGCCGCGATTATCGTCTCGCGGTCCATCTCCATGCCCGCGAGTATCGAGGCTACGCTGACGGTGTGGATTATGTACGGCTCGCCGGTGTAGCGGCGCTGGCTGCCGTGCGCCTCGGAGGAGAATACGAAGGTCTCGCCGACCGCCTTCATGTCCTCCTTCGGCATGTAGAGCGAGGCCTTGCTCCACAGGTCCTGCCACGCGAGGCGGAGCGACGTGACGCGCTGGTCCTCAGGTATGCGCCCCCAGTAGCCTTCCATAAGGGCGCGGTTTTCCTTTTCGCCGATGGAAAATCCTCTGGTGCCGCCTATTTCGGAAAGATGAGCCGACCTGACGTTGACGGCGCCGCTTTTCTTTTCTTCGCTCACTGCCGACCGCCCTCTTTCATTCGGTTTTTGATTCTCTCGCTACCATTTTTTCAAGAACGAACTGAAGCGACGTGACGTTGCGCCACGTGTCGAGCCGTGGCTTGTAGACCCAGCCGTCGAGCCACCCGCAGCCGCCGCTGAACATGTCCGCGGCTCCGAACGCGAGCAGCGAGACGGGGCCGAGGGAGACTTTGACGTGCTTGCCGCCCTTGCCGAGCGGCGAGAGCGACATCTTGCCGTTGTAAGGCGCGTAGAGCATCGGCGCGGGGTTGTCCATGCCGAAGGGGCCGAGCGCGGAGGCCTCCGTCCAGGTCTTCATGTCGAGGTTCGCGGGGTTCCAGAAGAGCAGCTCTTCCTTCTCTCCGACGACCTTGACGCCCGAGAGTATCTCCTCCATCTTCTCGCGCACGGTCTGCCAGTTCTCCATCTTG
>DVKA01000274.1 GCA_018716365.1 Candidatus Caccocola faecipullorum | reverse complement strand
CCTTCGCGGATGACTTCGTCGGTCGAGTTCGTGTAGTTGAGGCGGAAGGTGTTGACGTCGCTCTTGCCGACGTAGAACGGATCGCCGGGGACGAAGGCGACCTTCTTTTCCATCGCCTTGTGGAAGAGCTTGAGCGCGGACATTCCTTCGGGAAGCGTGACCCAGATGAACATGCCGCCCTCGGGCTCCGTGTACTTGACGCTGGCGGGGAAGTATTCCTTTATCGCGGCGAGCATCGTGTCGGACTGCTCTTTGTAGAGCGCGGTGATCTTGTCGACGTGCTGCTGGTACTCGTTGTGCGCAAGGTAGTCGTAAATCATGTACTGCGAGAAGATGTTCGTGTGGAGGTCGCTCGACTGCTTGGCCGTGATGAGGTGCTGCATGAGCTCGTCGTCCTGCGTGATCATGAAGCCGAGGCGCATGCCGGGCGTGACGGTCTTCGAGAAGGAGCCGTGGATGACGCTGTGCGCAAGTTTGCCAGCGCCGATGTAGGGCAGCTTGCTTCCCTTGAAGCGCAGCTCTCCGTAGGGGTCGTCCTCGATGAGCACGGTGTCATACTTGTCGAAGAGTTCGCATATAGCCTCGCGGCGCTCCTGCGTGTAGGTGAGGCCGGTCGGGTTTTGGAAGTTCGGAACGGTGTAGGCGAATTTGACGCCCTTCTTGAGCGCCGCTTCGAGCTCGTCAAGCTTGAGCCCTTCGTGTTCGAGCGTGACGGGGTAGAATTCCGGCTCGAACATCATGAAGGCCTGTATAGCGCCGAGGTAGCCGGGCTCTTCGATGATTACGCCGTCGCCCTTGTTGAGAAGTATTTTTGCGATGAGGTCGAGCGCCTGCTGCGAGCCGGTTGTGATGAGGACGTGCTCAGGCTTGAGGCTGAGGCCGAAGTTTCTGTTGTATTTGTCCGCAATGTACTGGCGGAGCGGCGCGTAGCCGTTCGTCGTCGAGTACTGGAAGACCTTGCCGTGGAACTCGTCTATTATCCGGCACGCCGACTCCTTGAGGGCTTCCTGCGGGAAAGAGATGGGGTTCGGAAGGCCGCCTGCGAACGATATGACCGACGGGTCTTCCGTGACCTTGAGTATGTCTCTGATGAAGGACGAAGGCGTCTTCAAAATTCTGTCCGAATAGCGCATAATTGCATCACTCCTGATTTAATTTCCGTTTTATATAAGACTGATAACGCACGCGCGCGTCAGCGCCGCGTTAATTTTTGCCCGTCGCTTCGTTCTGCACTTCTTCCGCGAGTTCAGCGAATACGGCGAGAGCTTCTTTGAAGTCGAGCCGTCCGAGGCCGACGCGGAAATGATTCGTGTCGAGGCCGAAGGCGCGTTCTCCTATTATAAGCAGCTGCTTTTCCGCCATCGCGCGCTCACACATTTCCGTGACGTCGTAGGGCGGCAGAAGCCTCGGGAAGGCCGTCGCGCCGCCGTTGGGCTGTATCCACTGGAAGAGGTCGCGGTGCTTGCGGAAGAAGGATTCCGCGATAGCGAGATTTTCGAGAACGATGTCGTGGTTGCGTTTGAGAAGGTCCGGCGCGTTGCGCATCGCTATTGTGGCGAGCACTTCGCCGGGCGCGTTGTTGCAGAGCGTCGTGTAGTCTTTGAAAGCGGCGCAGTCGTTGAGTATCTGGCGGTTCTTCGTGGCGAGCCAGCCGATTCGGGTGCCGGGCAGGCCGTATTTGTTAAGTCCGCCGACGACCGTCGCGCGCGGATAAATGTCGGCAAGCGACGGAAGCGCCGCGCCGGGGTCGTGCTCCATGCCGCGGTAGGTCTCTTCGTTGAATATCCACGTACCGTTGCGGTCGGCTATGTTCAGTATCCTGTCTATTTCGGTACGTACGGGAATGTAGCCAGTCGGGTTGTTCGGTATGTTCATGATGATGAGCTTCGTCTTCGGAGAGATGTTCTCCATGAGGAAGTTCACGTCGAGCCGCCAGCCCCAGCTCGTAACTTCGAGCGGCCATTTGATTACCGTGCAGCCGAGGGCGCGCGGCAGCTCGTAGAGCGACGGAAGCGTCGGGTGCATGACGATGACCTCGTCGCCCGGCTCAAGCATATTGTTCATGAATATGAATATGCCCTCTTCGGGCGCGAGCTCCAGTATATCGGAGGGGCGTATCGACGAATACCGCGCCGAGATAGCCTCGCGCAGCGGAAGGAATCCTTCCGGCTTCGTGTAGCCCAGGCTCAGATTGTCCCACATCTGCCGGCATTCAGCGTCAGCCATGTCGAGGATCTCGCGCATGGAGCATCCTTCGCACGAGGTCTGGCTCAGCATATATTTTGCCTTCGCCTTGTAAAGAGCGAACTGTCTTTCAAGTTTGAACGTCTGTATCCTCATCAGATTTCCTCCTTCGTCTTCTTTCGGCGGCGCGGCGGATGAGCCGGATTTCCCCCCATTTGTTAAGTATAACCTTTTTTTTAAAAGCTGTAATCCCTTTCTTCTGCACGATTCCGCCCCGGCGGCGTTAGAATTATAATAAGCGGACGAAAACGGCGCCGTTTTACAAAGGCCGGAGAGAATTATTAGAAAAATATCACGGCGCAGAAGGCACAAAAGCTAAAAAACGCTTGATATTACAGAGTTATTGGATGTCTGAATCCTGGACGCGGCGCGAAAATCTGCGGATAGATTGGCAAACTGATATATCTGTGCTACAATTATAATGCGAGAGGGGAAGAATTTTATGACGTGCGAATCGCACTTCACGTTAAAATCGCTGAAAGAACAGGTCTACGACTATCTTCGCGTACAGATGAACGAAGGCAGGCTGAGGCCGGGGGCGTTCCTGAATCTCAACGACATAAGCCGGGAGCTCGGCATGAGCAGGACGCCGCTGCGCGACGCGCTTTTTCAGCTCGAATCGGAAGGGTTCGTGACGATTTTCCCGCGCAGGGGAGTTGTGGTGAACACCCTGACGCTGGAGAAAATACGCAACATATACGAGATTCTCGGCGCTCTGGAATCCGCGGCGCTTCTGCTCGTGGCCGTGAGGTTTAGAGACGGGGACGCCGACCTGATGGAGAAGTACAACCAGCAGATGAGGAAGGCTCTGGATCACAACAATTTCTCCGTCTTCTACGAGGCGAACCTGCGGTTCCACAACGTCTATCTCGATATGCTGGACAACGCTGAGATGATCCACGCGATAAAGATACGCAAGGAACGTCTCTACGATTTCCCGAGAAACAAGACCTTTGTGAAGGAGTGGGAGCTCCATTCGCTCGAAGAACACGCGGCGATGATAAAGCTTCTTAAGGAACACGACTTCAACGGGGCGGCGGACTACATCCGCGACGTACACTGGTCTTTCTCGGTGCAGGAGCGCTTCATACGCCGCTACTATTTCGCCAAGTATGTGGAGCTGGACATTTCGGAGGAGGGGAATCTTACCGTTGAGTAAGAGCGGAATCATATTCGACATCAAAAAATATTCCATACACGACGGGCCGGGGACGCGCACGACCGTGCATCTCAAGGGCTGCCCGCTCGCCTGCTGGTGGTGCCACAACCCGGAGAGCCAGTCCGTCCGTCCGACGGTGCTCTTCCGTTCGGAGAAGTGCATAGGCTGCGGCTCATGCGTGAAGGTTTGCCCGCACGGCGCGATCTCCGTACGCGGCGGCGCGCTCGTCACCGACGAAGAGCTCTGCACCGGCTGCGGCAAATGCTGCGAGGCCTGTCCGCCCGAGGCGCGCGAGCTCTGCGGAAAGCCCTATACGATAGAGGAACTTATGACGGAGCTCAAGAAGGACGAGATATTCTTCCGCACCGGAGGAGTCACCTTCTCGGGCGGCGAGCCGTTCATGCAGCCGGAATTCCTCATCGACGCGCTCGACGCCTGCGGCGCGCAGGGCTATCACCGCTGCGTCGACACCTGCGGCTTCACGCAGAAGCGCGTCATCGTCGACGCGGTGAAGCGCACAGACCTGTTCCTCTACGACATCAAGCATATGGACCCTGAAGAACATAAAAAATACACCGGCGTGGACAACGTCGTGATTCTCGAAAATCTCGCCGCGATTTCCGAAGCGGGAGCGAACATCAACGTCCGCATCCCGTTCATGCCGGGGCTCAACAGCTCCGACGACAATATGCGCGCGATAGGGAAGTTCGTCGCGCCGCTGCGCGGCGTCGTCGGCGTCAACATCCTGCCGTACCACACGGTTGCGAAGGGCAAGCATGAGCGCTGGCACATGGAGTACAAGCTCAACGATCTCATGCCGCCGACGGAGAACCAGACGCATCACGCGGCCGAGATACTTGAAGGCTACGGGCTGAAAGTACACATCGGCGGATAGGCCGCCGGAAGTCCCATAAAATTTAGGAACAAACCAGAGAAACGAAATTTCGTAAGGAGGTAACAACCATGGCTGAAAACATCAAAACACCCTGCTGCTGCGGTCAGATGAGCGAAGAGGTACAGAAGGCCGCCGCTCCGTCGAGCGAGCGAGTGAAGAGGCTCCGCGACGCCAGCTTCGACCAGCACCCCTGCATTTCCATCGAAAGGGCTCTGCTTGAGACCGAGTTCTACCGCGAGCACGAAGGCAAGCTCCCGATGCCCGTCCTCCGCGGCGCGAACTTCAAGCACCTCTGCGAGAACAAAACGCTTTACATAGGCAAGGACGAGCTCATAGTCGGAGAGCGCGGCCCCTTCCCGAAGGCCGTCTCGACCTTCCCGGAGCTCACCTGCCACACCCGCCACGACTTTGAAGTCCTCACGACGCGCGCGCAGCAGAACTACACCGTCGCCAGCGCCGACATGGACATCTACGAGAAGGAAGTCGAGCCCTACTGGCGCGGCCGCTGCATGAGAGACAA
>DVKA01000273.1 GCA_018716365.1 Candidatus Caccocola faecipullorum | reverse complement strand
GCTCGGCGTGCTTGCGGAAGGTCTCTCCGAGCTCTGAACCGGTCGAGTGAATCGTTCCGGGCCAGTTCTCGATTTCGTCGGTTATGTTGATCTGTCCGCCCGCGGCGCCCTTCTCAAGAATGAGCGTGTCGAGGTCGGCGCGGCGTCCGTAGACCGCGGCCGCAAGTCCGGCAGGGCCGGCGCCAAGTATTACAAGTTCTCTCTTTTCCATAGCGAAAACATCCTCTCTTATTTTTTAATCTTGCTTTGCGCGTACTGCTTACGAATTTCTTCACATATACTATATTATATAAAATTTTATCGTTTGCGCCATATTACATGGCGAATTATTCCGTTGTAATCCGATATTTTATTCACGAGAACAAACTCGCGCGAAGCCATACCGTCAAGAGAACAAATCTGTTCAGCCCCCGCGGTCTCGGCCATGAGCAGGCCGCCGGTTTTCAGCATACGCGGGAAGGCGGCGAAAAATTTCGCGTAGAGCTCCGTTCCATCTTCGCCGCCGTCGAGCGCCGCGCGCGGCTCGTAGTCGCGCACTTCGCTCATGAGCCCTGCGAGCTCGCGGCGCGGTATGTATGGCGGGTTCGTCACGATGAAGTCGAGCGAGCCGTCCGCGACCGGCGCAAGCGAAGGCTCGCCGTTGCGCACGAGCTCGAAGCGTTTTTCGAGGCCGTGGAGCTTTCTGTTGAGCGCGGCCCATTTGAGCGCGCTGCGGCTTTTGTCGACGCCGATAGCAGAGAGCGCCGGATTTTCCAGAAGCAGCGCGACCGCTATGCAGCCGCTGCCGGTGCACCAGTCGGCGAAGCGCGCCTCCGTTCCGCGCGGGAATAGGCGGAGCGCCTCCTCAACAAGCAGCTCTGTTTCAGGACGCGGAATCAGGACGCCGCGCCCGACCTTGAATCTATACCCGTAAAATTCGGCTTCGTGAAGAACGTAGGAGAGCGGGACGCCGGATGCGCGGCGGGACGCCAGAGATTCGGCGCGCGCAAGCTTATCCTCCGCCACTTCTTCGTCGTTCCATAAAAGCGCGGCGCGCGGAAGTCCGAGCGCCGACGCCAAAATCAAATCTGCGGAATATTCGGGGCGCGCCGTGCCGGAGCTTACGAGCAAACTCCTCGCGCGGCGGCGCAGCTCCTGTACGCGCACCGCTACACCGAGAGCGCCTTGAGCTTTTCGGCCTGGTCGGCCTCCGTCAGCATACGAATGAGCTCGTAGAGGTCGCCGTCGAGTATCTGGTCAAGCTTGTAGAGCGTGAGGTTGATACGGTGGTCGGTGAGGCGGTTCTGCGGGAAGTTGTAGGTGCGTATGCGCTCCGCGCGGTCGCCGGTGCCTACCTGCCCCTTGCGCTCCGCCGCAAGCTCGGCGTTCTGGCGCTGGAGCTCCGCGTCGTAGAGCTTCGTGCGAAGGAACTGCATCGCCTTCGCGCGGTTCTTTATCTGCGAGCGTTCGTCCTGGCACGTAACGACTATGCCGGTCGGAAGGTGCGTTATGCGCACTGCGGAGTCGGTCATGTTGACGTGCTGTCCGCCCGCTCCGCTCGAACGGTAGGTGTCTATCTTGAGGTCTTCCGGGCGTATCTCCACGTCGACTTCCGCGGCTTCGGGCAGAACGGCCACGGTCGCAGTCGAGGTGTGGATGCGTCCGCTGGCTTCCGTCTCCGGCACGCGCTGCACGCGGTGGACGCCGCTTTCAAACTTGAGCATACTGAAGGCCGCCGTCCCGTCGACGCGGAAGATGACTTCCTTGAAGCCGCCGATGCCCGTTTCGCTCATCGAGATTATCTCCGTCTTCCAGCGCTGGCGTTCCGCGAAGCGCGTGTACATACGGAAGAGGTCCGCCGAGAAGAGCGCGGCTTCGTCTCCGCCCGCTCCGCCGCGGATTTCTATGATGACGCTTTTTTCGTCGTTCATATCCTTCGGGAGAAGCAGAATACGAATCTCGCGTTCGAGTTCCGGCACGCGCGCCTCAAGCTCGGCAAGCTCGTCCTTCGCGAGCTCGCGCATTTCCTCGTCGTCGCCCTCGGCCATTTCCTTCGCCTCGGCGATGCCGTTAAGCACCTTCTCGTACTCGGAGAAGGCGTCGACTATCGGCGTCAGCTCCACGTGCTTTTTGCCGAGCTGCTGCATCTCATGCGGGTCGTTGACGATTTCAGGGTCGGCCATTTTCTTTTCGAGTTCTCTGAAACTGGCCTCGATCTCTTTTAACTTATCTATCAGTTCCATCTTCAGCACCACCTGCCGTAGTAATATCTTTTGAAGGGTCGAGAGCCACGTCGAGCGCCGCAATTGCGACTTCGAGCTGGTCGGGCGACGGCTCCCTCGTCGTTATATACTGGAGCAGAAGGGCCGGCTTTATGCTCCATACGCCCCATGTGTCGGAATTGGAGGCGGCCCTTATGAATTCGTACGATACGCCTATCACGAGCGGGAGCAGCACGACGCGGCTTCCGACACGCCAGAGCGCGCCTCCGCCGTCGATTGCGGAAAAGACGATGATACTGACCAGAATGACGATTATCAGGAACGACGTGCCGCAGCGGCGGTGTATCCGCGAATATGCGGCGGCGTTTTCCGGGGTCAGATCCGCGCCGCTCTCATAGGCGTTTATAGTCTTGTGCTCCGCGCCGTGATACTCAAAGACGCGGGCTATATCTTTCCAGAGCGAGATGAGCGCGACGTAGGCGACGAAGATAACGCCGCGTATCACGCCCTCGGCTATGTTTTTTTCAAAGTGAGTGAAGCCGAAGCGCTCCGTCAGAAATTCCGAGGCGAACATCGGAAGCGCGACGAAGATTCCGACGACCCCAAGCAGCGCGGCGCCGACTGAGAGCGCCGTTTCAAGCGGCGTTATCTTCTCTTCTTCGCCGAGGCTTATGTCCGCGGACATCGACAGCGCCCGCATACCGACGCGCATCATCTCCACCATCGTAGCGAAGCCGCGTACGACGGGATATTTCCATATTCCTTTTTTGAGCCATTCGGAGCCGAGCCACGATTTGAGGAATATCTTTCCTCCGGGTTCGCGGACTGCGAGCCCCCAGTGCTCCGGCCCTTTCATGAGGACGCCCTCTATGACCGCCTGTCCGCCGACCGGTATTCTTTTCGGCGCGGCCCCGGCGAAGGCGGAAATTATAAAATGAAAGGCGCGGCACGCGAAGGTCATTCGGAAAGCATCTGCTCCATATCTTTATATGGGTTTCCGCAGGGATGCGCCTCGGCGCATTTTCCATCCGTCACGCACGATGGGCCTGCAGCGTCGAAGAGCCGCGGCGCGGCCGCTCTCGCCTCGCGCAGCATCCCGCGCGCCGTCTCGCGTATCTCCCACTGCGCCCTGCGGCAGAGCCTCAGCGCAAAGAAGTGGTGCAGCTCGCGCGCGTTCATCGTGACTACGAGGCGCGTCTCAAAGCCGTGCGGCAGGATGAAGCGCGCGTCTTCGCGCGGCACTCCGATAGCGACGAGCTTCTGATAGGCCTCGAAGGCGGCCTCCGCCTGCTTGTCGAAGACGGCTTTCGCCTCCGCGTTTTCAGCGACCGACGGCGGCACTATGCAGCAGTTGCCTTTCATTTCCACATAGCGCTGGCTCTGCTGCGAATAGCTTGCGACCCTGTGGCGTACGAGCTGGTGCGTGGCGACGCGGCTCAGCCCCTCTATCGCAAAGGTGAAAGAAGCGTGCTCAAACGGCGAAAAGTGTCCCGCCCTGCGCAGCATCGAGAGGAACGACGCCGTTTTATTTTCGTCAAGGCCGTCAAGTATCTCCGCCGCCCCCGACGGGCTGTAACATATCTTCGCCGCGGCCGCAACGACCCTGTCGGCGTCGGGCGTGGACGCTATGAGCTTCACATACACGGGCATGACGTCACCTCTCCTTTTTGCCCGGCGGGCTGAGAAGATAAGAAAAGAGGGGAGTCCGCAAAGCGCGCTCCCCCCCCTTTTTGATAAAAAGCTATTCGGCGGTCTCTTTGGCGCTCTTCTGTCCGTAGTTCACGCCGGCATATTTCTGACGGAACTTCTCAAGGCGTCCGGCTTCGATCACGCGGCCCTTTTTGCCGGTGTAGAAGGGATGGCACGCGCTGCAGACGGAAACTCTCATGTCGCCCACCGTCGACCTTGTTTCAAATGTATTGCCGCAGGCGCAGGTCACCTTGCAGACTTCGTATTTCGGATGAATACCCTTTTTCAATTGTCGCACCTCCAGATGTACTAGTACGTCTAACATACAGCAACGTATTATATTCCACTTTCCCCGCGCGCGCAAGACGGCAGACGGCGTTTCGCCGGAGCCTCCCGCGCTGGGCTCCATTCTATATTATATATCTTTCAGCGAAGTTCCGCTCTTCGGCTCGGCCTTGAGAGGAACGTTCAGGATGTCGACGCTTTCCATTGTTTTCACGAGAAGCTCGCGCACCGCCTCAGCGTCCTTGCGCGCGCACTCGCAGACTATCGAGTCGTGAACCTGAAGCACTATCCTCGCGCCGGGGAATTTTTCCGCGAGCGCCGCGTCGAGGCGGAAGAGCGCGATTTTCGCAATGTCCGCAGCAGTGCTCTGTATCGGCGTGTTGACCGCGACGCGGTTTATCGCGCCGACGCCGCGCCCCTCCGTAGTCGAGACCTCCGCGAGCGGGCGGATACGCCCGAAGAGCGAGCGCGTATAGCCGCGGTCCTTCGCCTCCGCCACGCTCTCCGTGATGTAATTTTTTACGCTCGGCAGGACGCTGAAGTACCTGTCGACAATCCGCTGCGCCGCCGGACGCGGTACGCCGAGGCGCTGCGCGAGGCCGAAGGCGCTCATTCCGTAGAGCAGGCCGAAGTTGACGACCTTGGCGAAACGCCGCTGCTCCGGCGTTATCTGCCCGGCAGGTAGGCCGAAGACCCACGAGGCCGTTTCGAGATGGACGTCGCTGCCTTCGTGGAAAGCGCGGATGAGCTTCTCCTCCTCCGTCAGCTCGGCTAGGACGCGCAGCTCTATCTGCGAATAGTCCGCCGCGACGAACACGCCGTCGTCTTCGCGCGGCGTGAAACACGAACGGAAACGGTCGGCCCATTCGCCGAATACCGGCACGTTCTGGACGTTCGGGTCGCGGCTCGCAAGCCTGCCCGTACCTGTCGCAAGGTGGTCGAAGGTGGAATGTATCATACCGCCGCCGTCGCGCGAATATTTTATGAATGGCTGTACGAACGCGGAGAATATCTTCGATTCTTCCCTGTGTCTGATAAGCATCTTTGGCACTGTGCAGAGCGGCTCCGGCAGCTTCGCAAGCTCTTCCAGCACTGTGATGCTCGTCGAGTAGGCTCCGCCCCCTTTCGTCGTCTTTATCGGCGGCAGCATGAGCTTGCCGAAGAGCAGTTCTCCGACCTGCTTCGGCGAAGCGAGGTTTATCTCCTCGCCGACGTATTCCTTTATCTCCGCCTCGCAGCCGGCTATGCTCTGCGAGAGTTCTTCGCCGAGCGTTTCGAGCTTCGGCGCGTCAGAGTGCATCCCGATTAAATGCATTCTGGCAAGAGCCGGAGCGAGAGGCATATCTATTTCGTCCATGACTTTCTCAAGGCCGTATTTTTCAATCCCATGGGCGAGCTTCTCTCTGTACCCGAAGAGGCGCAGCGCGAGCCCCGCCCCCGGCGAGACCGGCTCTCCGAAGCTCTGCGCCATCCCATCTGCGCCGCCGCGGTCCGGGTGGAGCAGGTAGTGTGCCGTCTCCACGTCATATATCCGCGCGCGATCCGGCAGCGGGAAGTCTGGATAGCCGCTCATGATTTCGCGGTAGCCGCAGAGCAGCAGCTTTCCGCGCTTCGCCCACTCGCGGAACAGCGCGCGTTCGTTTTCCCCGCGCCCGTCGAACGACGCGAATCTGCCGTCGGCCGCAGCGGCGAAGAACCGCGGCGCTCCGTCCATGACGGCGGGCGAAAGCGCTATCTCCTCAGCGTCGAGCAGCTTTTCCAGCTCTGTTTCCTCGCCTGCCGGTTCGGAGACTTCGACCGACGCGGCCGCCTCCATCGCCGCCGTCTCCGTCTCATCGACGAAGCGCGCGTAAATTTTTTTCAGCCCCAGACGCGTGCAGAGCGCAAACAGTCCGTTCATATCCGGCTCCTTCGGAGTCAGTTCGTCCTCGGGCGCCGGCTCCGTCTCCTGCGGCACGACGAGGACGCGGCTCATGAAGGCCGCCTCACGCCCCGCTTCAAGCTTGCCGCGCCGCGCTTTCTGCACGCTTTCGAGGTTTTCGTAAATTTCTTCAAGCCGCCCGAATTTCCCGACAAGGTCGAGCGCCGTCTTTTCCCCTATGCCGGGCACGCCCGGGATATTGTCCGCGGCGTCGCCGAGCAGCGCTAGATAGTCCGCCATCAGCGGCGGTTCGAAGCCGTACTTTTCGCGGAAGTTCACGCTGTCGTAGAGCGTGAAGTCCGTCACGCCGCGCGACGGGCGGATGACGGAGATTCCGCCGCCTATCGCCTGAAACAGGTCCTTATCCGCCGAGAGTATCTTCACGTCCCAGCCCGACGCAGCGCAGGCTTTGGCCGTCGATACTATATAGTCGTCGGCCTCAACGCCGTCGCGCGAAAAGACGGGAAAGCCCATTGCTTTGCACAGCTCTATGATAAGCGGCATCTGCACCTTGAAATTTTCAGGCGCCGGCCTGCGCGTCTGCTTGTACTCCGCGAAGAGCTCGTGCCTCCGCGTCGGCCCCTTTGGATCGAAAAATATGCCCAGCCCTTCGGCGGGCCATTCGTCTATAACCTTCAGCATCATGTTGAAAAATCCGAGCACGGCGTTCGTCGGCGTGCCGTCCTCCGCGCAGAGCTCCTGCGGCAGAGCGTAGAAGCCCCTGAAAGCGAGGCCGTGGCCGTCTATGAGAAGCAGATCTTTTTTCATTTGACACATCCTTACTATATTTAGGATATAATTGCTAATTGCGGCGCACG
>DVKA01000272.1 GCA_018716365.1 Candidatus Caccocola faecipullorum | reverse complement strand
CACTCGTGGATGTGGTGCCACTCGTAGAAGCGCGCGATGTGTTCGTCCATTATGCGCTCTATCGTCGCGCGCAGGTCCGCCGGCAGAGCGTCGCAGCCGAGCGAATCCATGTCGTAGAGCGTGACGTTCGGAAAATTCCCTATCGCGGGCTCGATGTCGCGCGGCACCGCAAGGTCGGCTATGACCGCGCCGCCCGCGGGCGCTTCGTAGTCTTTCGCAAGAAGCACGTAGTGCGGGCTCGCCGTCGCGCCGACTATTACGCCGCTCTTCTTAGCCGCCTCGTAGCGGTCGTCGTAGGAGATGAGCCGCACGCCCTTCGGCGGCTTCATGCCGTCCTTGCGGCGGCGGTGCAGCGTCATCGTAACGGAAGCGCCCTCGGCCGCGAGCATCGAGGCGCAGAGCATACCTATCTCCCCGCTGCCGACGACGAGCGCGTTCGCCCCTTCGAGGCCGCCGAGCGCCTCGCGCACCTTGCGCACGGCGCGCTGCGCGACGGAGGTCTCGTGCGGGCGCTTCTTCACTTCGGTGCGGATGTCCTTGCCCGCGGATATAGCGCCCTGGAAGAGGCGGCTCAGCGTAGGGCCGCAGCTTCCGACGGAGCGCGCCGCCGCGAGCGCGTTCTTCATCTGCCCGAGTATCTGATCCTCGACGGGTATCTGCGAGCGCAGCCCCGCCGCTACCTCGAAGACGTGGCGCACCGCGTCCGCGCCCTCGAAGAAAAAGAAATCCGCATCCCCGCGCGCCTCGCGCAGTATCTCCCGCGGGTCCTCGTCCGCGAAGACGAAGAGCTCCGTTCTGTTGCAGGTCGAAAGCAGCACGGATTCCACGCCGCGCCCCTTCATCTCGCGCATGAAATCCTCGGCCGCCGACGCCGTGAAGGCGAAGCGCTCGCGCGTTTCGAGCGCCGATTCGCGCTGGTCGAGCCCAGCCGCCATAAGTCTCATTGAACCTTCCTCCTGTGCTTCGCAAGGGCGAGAGTCACGCCCGGATAAATCGTCTTTCCCCTCATGAGGACGCCGCCCTCCGCGGCGAGCGCCGCGGCCCGCTCGCAGACGCAGCCGACGCCCGTCTCCCTCTCCACTCTCTCCGAATATGAAAAACGCCCGCGCGCGCCGTTCAGCGCCTCAGCGCCGTAGGTGACGAACGGGACTTTATATTTCCGCGAGCTTTATAATCGCGGCTTCGTCCTTCTTGATGTCTATCGAAGCGACCGCCGCGAGCGAAAGCGGCGAAACGCCGGCTTCTTCGAGGAACTCTTCCGCGGCTTCGGCGAGCGCCGCAAACTCCACGCCGCGCTTGCAGCCGACGCCGAGCGTCAGCACTCGCGGGCGCAGCCACAGCGTCACGGGCCACGGCGCGGGCGTAAGCTCCTCCGTCACAGCGACGCCGATTTCGCGCCCCGCGAGCGCGGCCGACGAAATTTCCTTCACCGCGTGAACGTTCTCGACGGCGCAATCGTGTGCGACGGCCCACGAATCGACCGCCGTCACTCCGCGCACGTCCGTCGCCGTCGTTATGACGGCGCGCCCTCCAACCGCCGCCGCAATCTCCTTCGCGAGCTCGTTCGCGCCGCCGAGGTGTCCCGAGAGGAGCGATATGACGTTCTCCCCCGCTTCGTCGAGTACGACGACCGCGGGGTCCTCCGCCTTGCTTCTGACGAACGGCGCGATTGCGCGCACCGCGATGCCGCAGGCCGAGACGAATACGAGCGCGCCGCAGTCCGCGAAGCGCGCGCCCGCCCATTCATTCAAGCTCGGCTCGATGACGCGCAGCCCGGGACGCGCGTAGCGGGCCGGAACCCACACGTCCGCGCCGAGCAGACGCGCGACGGCGCGCGCCGTCTCTATGCCTTTCTCGGAGAACGCGGCGACGGCTGCCTTCATGCGGACGCCTTGCGGAAGCCGTGGGAGAAGTGCTTGTCGTAGAGCTTCGAGAGCTCGTACTCGTCTCCCAGGAAATCTCCGACCATGATGAGCGCCGTGTTCTTGATGCCGTACTTCTCCGCCTCGGCTGGAAGCTCGGTCAGGTTCGAGCGAATCACGCGCTGCTCGGGCCACGATGCCTTGTAGACCATCGCGGCCTTCGTCTCGGGCGCGTAGCCGCCCGCTATCAGCTCGGTGCAAAGTTCCTTCACCATGCCCGACGAGAGGAACATCACCATCGAGGCGCGGTGCGAGGCGAGCGAGCGGATTTTTTCCTTCTCCGGCACCGGCGTGCGCCCCTCCATGCGCGTGATGATGACCGTCTGGCTCACGCCCGGCAGCGTGTACTCGGCGCGCGCCGCGGCGGCCGCCGCGCAGAAGGAGCTGACGCCCGGCGTCACGTCGTACTCTATGCCGAGCGCTTCGAGCCTGTCCATCTGCTCGCGTATCGCGCCGTATATCGACGGGTCGCCCGTGTGCAGCCGCACCGTGTCAACGCCCGCGGCCTCGGCCTCGCGGAATTTCTCGACGACCTCGTCGAGCGTCATCGAGGCGCTGTCGTATATCGCGCAGCCCGGCTTCGCGAGCGCGAGCAGCTCTTTGTTGACGAGCGAGCCCGCGTAGATTATCATGCCCGCCTCGCCGAGCAGCTTCGCCCCGCGCAGCGTTATAAGGTCCGGCGCTCCGGGGCCGGCTCCGACGAAATGTATCATCTTCTATCCCTCTCTCAAAGCTCCGCGCGCTGTGGCGGAAAATATCGCGACGGGGTTCTGCGCGGTCATGACCTCGCTCTCCCCGAACTTTTTCATTTTGCTGACGTTTATCTGAACGGCGTCGAAGTCCCTGAACGTCTCGCCGCCGAGTATCGCCGATGCGATTCTGAAGGTTTTGAGCGTCACGGCGGAGACGACGACGCGCGCGCCCGCAAACTCCGCCGCGCGCGCGAGCAACTCCGGCAGCTCGTCGCCCGAACCGCCGACGAATATATGCGTCGGACGCGGAAGTTTGCCTATCGTCTCAAGCGCGCCGCCCTTGTGCAGCGTCACGTTGAAGAGGCGGAACTTCTTCACGTTCTCGGCTTCGAGCGCGTGCGCCTCGTCGTTTATCTCGACGGCGTGAACTTCGCCCTCGCGGCATATCATCGCGGCGGCGACGGAAATCGAGCCCGTCCCCGCGCCGATGTCCCAGAGCACGGAGTCCTCCGAAAGGCCGAGCTTCGCGAGGACGGCGGCGCGCACCTCCCCGCGCGTCATCGGCACCTTCGTGCGGATGAAATCCTCGTCGCGCGGCAGAAGCTTCGGCTCGGGCGACGGGTTCGGGTTGACGGCGAGAACTATCGACAAGCCG
>DVKA01000271.1 GCA_018716365.1 Candidatus Caccocola faecipullorum | reverse complement strand
GTCCCGCCGCGCCCCGCGCCTATGACGGAGAAGGGCACGCTCGCCGAGCCGCCGAACTCGAAGCCCTCGACCGTCTCCGGCTCGACGCCGTAGAAGAGGCCGTTCCAGAAAGCGCCGACGAGCTCGCGCATAAGCTCCGGCCTGCCAGAGAACTCCGCCAGGATGCCGGGAAGCGAGAACCACAATATTTTATTCTGTCCTCCGAGCGAGACTATAGTGCGGCCGGCAAGTATCTCGCGTATCTGCGCGTCGCTGAGGCCGAGCCCTTCGGCGAAGAGTTTAACGTGCGAGAGCGGGAAGGGCCATTCGCCGGAGCCCTTGAGCTGCGGCAGGCTGAAGCCCGCGGAGAGCAGCAGCGGCTGCGGCAGCACGCAGTCGGAGACGTCCCATTTCTTCGCCTTGAGCGCGGAGTTCAGGTAGGTCTTTGCGGCCGCGCCGAGGTTGACGAAGGCCCAGCGCGCTTCGCCGGGCTGCGTCTCGTCCTCCGGCTCGCGCCACGCGGCTTCGACGGTCAGCGGGAGCTTCTCTTTTGATTTTTTCGAAAGCTCGCCGCCGTCGCACATCTCTATGTGCGCGGGCCACGATTCTTCCTGCGTCCATTTTTTATGCTTCAGGCCGCCCTCGCCCTTGTCGAACGAGATCATCTTGTGGAGCGCGGGAAGCTCCGCCGCGAGCAGCGTGTTTTTGCCTATGACGGCGTAGTAGAAGGGCTCGGACAATTTTTCGGAGCGCACGGCGAATACGCCGTCAGCGCCCTCGGCGCTCTCCGTCCCGAAGGCCGCGTCGAGCGGCGCGGGAAGCGCGCCCTTTTGCAGAAGCTTCGTCTCTTCGTCCGTGAAGCGCGCCGCGCAGTAGACGGCGGCGGCTCCGTCGGCCCCGCGCTCAAGCAGCACGGCGGCCTCTTCGGCGAGCGCCGCGGCCGCGAGCACCGCGCCGCGCGGCGTGTCGCTCTTCAGGTGGGCGTATATGCCGTCGGTGAGGAGCGAGGCGAGGACGACCGGATAGTGGTGTTCCTTGGTCTCAAGCAGGATATAGGGGGCCGTCCCGCCGGGCTCGGGGATGTAGGCGAGAGGCTCCTTCACGCCGCGCATCGGCCACAGATATAAAAACGCTGCGGCTGCGGCGACTGCCGCGGCGATTCCGACCGCGGCCGCTATGTACTTGAATTTCGCGCCCATAGAGCAATTCCTTCCTTTTCTGCCGCGCGGGCCGTCCTACTTCTTTTCCTCCGGCGCGCCGCCGAGCGCGGCGGCGGTCTCAAGCAGGGTGCGCGCGGATATGAGCAGCGGCATGATGTTGCGGTACTGCTCTTCGTTCTTTATCAGTGTCTCCCTCATCGCGTCGGTGCGCTCCGATATGAGGTTCAGCACGCTTTCGACGTCCTTCGGGTTGAAATCTATCCTGTCGAGTATGCGCTTCGAGATCTCGGGCATCGCGGCCTTCTCCGGGGCCGGAGCCGCGAGGTCTATCTCGTCGCCTATCGCCGGTATGCGCGTCGAGTATCCCGCGTCGCGCAGGCCGAGAGCGAGCGACTCCGCAGACTTCGGCTCGCCGTGGACGACGACGAAGCGCGCCTTTTTCGTGAAGAGCGACGCCCATCTCAGAAGGTCGTCGCGGTCTGCGTGCGCGGAGAAGCCGTTGAGCGTGTGGAGCTGCGCCTTGACGGAGATTTCCTCGCCCGCTATGCGCACCGTCTTCGCGCCGTCGACGATGCGGCGGCCCAGCGTGCCGTAGGCCTGGTAGCCGACGAAGAATACGTGCGTGTCTTTTTTATAAAGGCTGTGCTTGAGGTGGTGCATTATGCGGCCGCCGGAGCACATGCCGCTGCCGGCGAGCACTATGCCGTCGTCCATCGCGTTTATCGCGCGCGACTCCTCCGCGGTGCGGATGAAGCTGAAGCCGCGCGGCTCGAAGGGGTCGTCGCCGCTCGCGAGCATCTCCTTCAGCTCGCGCGAGAGCAGCGTCTCGTGCTCGGAGTATATCTCCGTCGTCTTGACGCCCATAGGCGAATCGAGGTAGATGTTCGCCATTTTCAGGTCGGGGAGTTTTTTCTGCAAAAGCTTGAACTCGTAGAGCATCCTCTGCGCGCGGTCGACGACGAAGGTCGGTATCAGGACCTTGCCGCCCGCGCGGACGGCGGCCTCCATCGCCTGCTGGAACTCGGCGCGGGTATCCTCGAGAGACTTGTGCAGCCTGTCGCCGTAGGTCGACTCGATGAGCACAAAGTCGGCCTCCTCGACGACTGCGGGCGGCTTTTCAATAACTCCGTCGAGCGGCCCGAGGTCTCCGGAGAAGACGACCTTCACGGGCTTCTCCATGCCCTCTTCGGAAATCCACGTCTCTATGATGGCGCTGCCTAAAATGTGGCCCGCCTCGCGGAAGCGCACGCCGAGCCCCGGAAGTATCTCGACTACTTCGTCATATGGCAGCGGGCTGCGGTAGGCGAGCGCGTCTTCGACGTCCCGCTCGCTGTAGAGCGGCTCGACTGGCGGCAGCCCCTTGCGCGCGTTCTTGCGCGTGCGCCACTCCGCGTCTTCCTTCATGATGCGCGCGGAGTCGCGCAGGAGCACCTCGACGAGCTCCGCCGTCGCGTGCGTGCAGTATATCTTGCCTTTGAAGCCGAGCTTGACGAGCAGCGGAATCCTTCCGCTGTGGTCTATGTGCGCGTGCGTGAGCAGCACGGCGTCGATTCCGGTGGGGTCGTAGGGGAAGCTCTCGCCCTCGTGACGCTCCTCGTCCGCCCCCTGGTGCGTTCCGCAGTCGACGAGCACTTTGTACCCAGCGGTCTCTATCATGTAATTGGAGCCGGTTACTTCTCCGGCAGCGCCTAGTATCCTGAGCTTCATGAGCAAGCGCCCTCAGGCTCCCACCTTTCGCGTAAGAATTATAACAACATTCCCTTATTATTCTACCCTCTGCGCGGGTACTTCACAACGTATGACAGTGCCTATTCCGACCGTCGATTTTATCTCTATCGTGCCGCCTGCGAGGCGGATGCGTTCGCTCATGTTCGAGAGGCCGCGGTGGCCGCGCACGCGCAGCTCCCTGAAGTCGCCGGAGACCGGGACGGCGAAGCCCTCGCCGTTGTCCTTGACCGTCATCACTATACTGTCGGCCTCGCGCGAGAGCGAGACCTTAACGTCGCTCGCCCTGCCGTGGTGGACGGAGTTGTTGATGGACTCCTGCGCGACGCGGTAGAAGGCGAGGCAGAGCTGCGGCTGTACCTCCTCGTCCTCGTCCCACTCGCCCGATATGTCGAGCTCTATCTCTACGCCGAGCTGAGCGGACATCCTGTTGCAGAGTTCCGTCAGCGAATGGCGCAGGCCGAGGTCGAGCCATGGCGGCGTCAGGTCGTTGCAGAGCTCGCGCAGCTCTTTGACGCCGATCATGGCGACGCGCTCCGCGCCTGAAAGGCTCGCTACGACCGCCGGATTGTCCTGGAGGTCGTTCTTGAGCAGGCGCAGCCGCTGGACGAGCGCCGTCGCATCCTGAAGCGGGCCGTCGTGGATTTCGCGCGAAATCCATTCGCGCTCGTCCTCCTGTATCTTGACTATGTCGGTGACGTAGTCGCGCTGGAGCTTTTCCTTTTCAATCGCAGACTGCGCGAGCAGCGCAAAGGTCGAGCGCAGCTGCCGCAGCTCAGGCACGGCCCCCGGCGCGTCGGGCGCGGGCATATCGCGGCCGAATGAGAGCGAAAGTATCTCGCGGTCGAGCCGGCGCAGCGGCAGTATGACCTTGTAGTAAAGCAGGAATATCGCAAGCAGCGTGAAAGCCGCGAGCGCCGCCATGACGAAGGGCCACAGCGAAACGAGCAGCACCATCGTGCCGAAGAGCATCTCCCACGAGACCGCGCCTATGATGTAGATGTTTTCGTTGGCTATGTCGTAGCGCACGCCCGTGTAGTACGAGCCTATCTTGTCGTGTATCTTGACCGGCGTGCGCGAATTGAACGAGTCTTTCCACTTGTAGAGGAATTCTATCTCTCCCGGAGACTCGTATATTATCGCGCCGTCCTTGTGGAATACCGCGAAGAGGCCGGGGATGTCCATCTCGCTCAGAAGCTGACCCATCGAGGCCGCGTCGCCCTCGGCAACGCCCCTGCCGCCCGCGCGGATGTTCCACTTCTGCGAGTCGAGGCGCGCCGCGACGCTGTCGACGAGGTTCTCGACGTAGTTGCCGGAGACGGCGCGCATTGTGCTCTCGAACTGGTTATATACCACCCACGCGAGTATCAGCGCGAGGAAGGCCGGTATGAAGATCGCTATGATGAGCTGATAGAGAAGTCCCCGCTTCTTCACTTCAGTCTATGAGTTCCTCGATCGTTACGATCCCGTATTTTATCGCGAGCAGCATGGCCTCCGTCTTGTTTTTCGCCCCGAGCTTGTCGTATATCGAGGCGAGGTGCGTCTGCACCGTGCGTTCGCTTATGAAGAGCTTCGCCGCTATCTCCTTGCCCGAGAGTCCGCGCGCCGCGAGCAGAAGCACCTCGCGCTCGCGCACGGAGACCGGCTCCGGCACGAAGTTGTCGCCGCCCTCGACGGCGCTCGCCACCTCGCTGTCGAGGTAGAAGCCGCCGCGCGCCGCGATGCGTATCGCCTTCGAGAGCGTGTCCATCGTCGCGGTCTTGAGCAGATAGCCGCGCGCGCCCGCGCGCAGCGCCGCGAGCACGTACTGGTTCGCGTCGTACGACGTGAGCATCAGCGCCGCGGTCGGAAGCCCCGCGTCGCGCGCCATACGCGCTATCGTGATGCCGTCGAGGCCGGGCATACGTATGTCGAGCAGCGCGACCTGCGGGCGCAGGGATTTTATCCCGGCCCACGTAGATTCTCCGTCGGCGTACTCCCCTACGACCTCGAAGTCCGGCTCCTTGGAGAGATAACCCTTCATGCCCTCTCTTGTAAGCGGATGGTCGTCGGCTAAAACTATCGTTATCGACATCCTCTTCAGCTCCCCTCTCCGGCGTCCGGCGCGCCCGCCGTCCGCCCTATTGAATCGAAAAAATATCGCGCGGCAGCGTCGCGGGGTCGACCCAGACGCTTTCCACTCCCGACTCCGCCATGATGGCGCGCGCGAGCTCGTCGGGATAGGGATAAAGATAGAAAACTTTCTCGCATCCGGCGTTGATGAGCGCCTTCGTGCAGTAGACGCACGGTTCGTGCGTGCAGTAGAGCCACGAACCCGCGGTCGACGTCCCAGCCGCCGCGGCCTGCGCTATCGCGTTTATCTCGGCGTGCGAGCCGCGGCAGATTTCATGGCGCTCGCCCGACGCTATGCCGAGCTGCTCGCGCAGGCATCCGACCGCCTCGCAGTGGCTGACGCCGCGCGGCGCGCCGTTGTAGCCCGTGCTAAGTATCTGTTTGTCGCGCACGAGCACTGCGCCCACGCGCCGCCGCAGGCATGTGCTTCTGCTCGCCGCCACCTGCGCCATGAGAAGAAAGTAAACGTCCCATTCCGGCCTTCCGGTCATGCCGCGACACCGTCCTTTCCCGTTTTTTATTATATAGTCTATCCGTTGAATTTAGTTGAGCGCGGCCGGGATTCCGGCGAAAATCCGGCATCCCGCGCCGTTTCCCGCTATCTTCCCGCCGCGGCGGTCTTTATTATCCTCATCACTATTTCGCGCAGTTCCGCCGGGTCGTGCTTTCCGGCGCGCGCGCAGGCCTTCGCGCTTTCGCCGCAGACGAGGCAGCGGCGCGGCGGCAGCCCCATGTCGAGGCGCGAGAGCTGCCCTTCGGAGGTGAGCACGTCGATGTCGAGGATCCTCCCCGCCTCCATGCTGTTCTCCGCCTCGACGGCCGCGTCCTTCATGGCGCGCGCGTCAAATTTTCTGCCGTCGAAGGCCCCCTGCCAGCAGAGGCCGGCGCCGTTGTCGAGATAATGCTCCTCAAAGGGCGCGGCCCCGACGCAGGCGAGCAGGAAACGGCGGCACTCTTTTACAATTTTTATGTCGCCCGGCACGCGTTTCGGGAAACCGGGAACGTTCAGCCCTATCTGGCATACGAAAGCCCCTTCGCGCGCGGCGAGCATTTTTTTCTGCCATGCGGCGCGTTCGTCGCGCCCGGACAGGACCTCTTCAAGAGGCGTCATCGTCCAGCCCTCCCGAGCCTCGCCGCGGCCTCAGCGCCGCGCGGGCTTTTCAGATAATCGAGCGTGACTTCCGGGAGAAGCGCTTCGAGCCCCGGCGCTCCCTCCGCGATCATCGCGCGGACGCGCGAGGCAGAGACCGGCGCGCCTCCACTTTCTTTTCTTGCGATTTCCACGACTTCGCAGCCGTATTCTGGAAGAATTTTTTTCAGCGTTTCGTTGTAGAGCGCGGTGACGGCGCAGAATGGCTCCGTCCCGACGAAACGCCGCGCGACGCCGAGCGCTGGGACGAAGAGCCGCCCGAAGAGCCGCGCGTCGAGCTCCGCCTGTTCGGCCGCCACAGGCAGCTCGCCGCGGTCTTTAAGGAAATATGTAGGGAAAGTGGCCTTCGAGACGGCGTAGCTACCGCTCGTCAGCACGCGGACGTTCGGTATGTGCGCCGTCCCTTCGCGCACAAGCGCGAGCCTGTCCTCGAACGGGAAGGCGGAAGCGTCCTCTTCGACGACTATGACGTAGAAGAGCGGGCACTGTTTCGCGCCCTCCTCGATTAAAAACTGATGACCAAGCGTGAAAGGGTTGCAGTTCATAACCGCGGCTCCGGCCTGCGGGCCGTTCTTCGCACGCTCCGCTTCGAGCGCGGCGCGGAATTCGTTCACGCCGTGCGCGCCGCATTCCATGAGGACGGAATTTTTCGAGGCGGCGAGCTCGCGGAAGCCGAGCGCTGAGAATTTTGGCGCGGCCTCCGGCTTCGTGTAGATGAAAAATTTATGACGTCCGTCCGCGCGCGCCGTGTTCATCAGCGCGGAGATGACCTGTCCTGAAAGGCCGGCGTCGCGCCACTCGGACGACGCGGCTACCATTTTTATGACGGAGCCTGAAAGGCTCGCCGTCGCTATCACGTTTTCGTCGCCGTCCTCGGCGAGCGCCGTGTAATCCGGCGTTCCTTCAAAGACCAGCCCCGATTCCGAAAGCAGGCGTTCAACCGCGCGGCGCTCGAACCGGTCAAGCATTTTCGTCACGCGGCACGTTACGCCGTACATCCCCGTCAGTCCTTCGAGAGCTTGCGCTTAACTATCTCGCCTATGGCGGAGCGCGGCATCTGCGAGATGAATTCTATAATGCGCGGCACTTTATAGTATGAAAGTTTCTGTTTGCAGTAGTCGATGAGTTCTTTCGACGAGACCTTGTCGCCGTTCCTGAGCACGACGAAGGCCTTGACTATCTCGCCGCTTATCGAGCGCGGAACGCCGATGACGGCGGCCTCCTTGACTGCGGGGTGCTCTTCGAGCGCGCGCTCGACCTCGCGCGAGTAGACCTTGAAGCCGCCGACGAAGATGACTTCTGTCATGCGGCCGACGAGATAGAGGTAGCCCTCCTCGTCGAAACGGCCGATGTCGCCCGTACGGAACCAGCCGTCCGCGTCGAAGCGCCCCGCTGTAAGCTCGGGGCTGCGGTAGTAGCTCTTTGCGACGCTCGCTCCGCGCACCCAGAGCTGGCCCTCGCGCCCCGCGGGCAGGACTTCGCCCGCGTCGCTGCGTATCTCGGCTTCGACGCATGATATTACAGTCCCGACGCTTTCAGGTTTCGACTTGTCGAGCCCCGGCGTCAGCGCGACGACCGACGAGGCTTCCGTAAGGCCGTAGCCCTGTATGACGTGTGTCTGGAGCGCCTGTTCCGCGCGGCGGCGCAGGCCGCACGGCAGCCTGTCCGCGCCGGAGAGGACGCATTTTATCTTCGACGGCGGAGTCGCTCCGCGCATGACCGCCGAGGTCATCATCGCTATCATCGTCGGCACAGCCATGACGATGGAGACCTCGGCCTTGCGTATCGCGTCCATCGAGGTCTCGACCGGCATGAACGACGGCAGGATCACCTGCCGCGCCGCCTTTACGAGCGGCAGCAGCGCGCCGCAGACGAAGCCGAAGGCGTTCGAGTTCGGCAGCGCGTTGAGGATGACGTCGTCCTCGTCGAGCATGTCTATATGGTTTACGCAGCTTTCTATGCAGGCGAGAAGATTAGCGTGAGTGAGCGGAACGGCGTTCGGCTCGCCGGTGATGCCTGAGGTGTAGAAGATTACCGCGGTGTCGGGGTCTTCCTCGTCGCATGGGCGGCCCGGGATGTTGTCTTCAAGCGCGTCGAGGCTTATCGCGGAGCATGGAATGCCGTCCTCCGATATGAGCGGCACGAGCTCGTCGCAGCCGCGCGAGGTGAGCACCGCGAAGACGTCGGCGTGGTGAAGCTGGCGTATCAGCGGCGTGTAGCCGGAGCGCGGGTCGATAAGGACGACCGCGCCGCCGAGCCGCCAGACGGCGACCGCGGTCGCAAGCAGTATCGGGCTGTTCGGCGTCAGCAGCGCGAGGCGCTGGCCCTGCTTGAAGTTGCTGGTCCTGAGCCGCTCTTCGCATTCTTCGATGAGTTCGAGGAACGCGCCGCGCGACCACCACGTCTTCTGCCACCAGATGAACGGCTCGGCGGGAAGACGGTTCAGATTATCACGTATTATCGTTTCAAGCCTGCTGGAAGACAAAATCTATCAACTCCAGAAGTATATATGTCGATTTAATTTTCCGAAAGCGTGAGCGCCATATAGGCCTCCCACGCGGCGGAGAAAGGAAGCATGCTTTCCGGTATGTCGTAGCGCGGATGATGGAGCGGATACTCAAGCCCCGTTCCGAGCAGCATGAAGACCGACGGGACGGCGTGCGTGAAGAACGAAAAATCCTCGCCCGAGAGCAGAGGACGCTCAAGCATATTTATGCCGTCTTCCCCAAAAAAAGGAACCCCGATACGGAGGATGTCTTCCAGCATATCGAGGTTGTTTTCAATCTGTGCGTAGTTGCGGGTATATTCGACCGACGCGAGGCCGCGGAGCGCCTTTGCAATGGCGGGGGCGACCGTCTCAATTCGGCTCTGTACGAAGTCGCGCGTCTTGGGGTTGAAGGCGCGCAGGGTGCCCCAGAGGTTCGCCTGCTCGGGGATGACGTTGTAGGCGGTGCCGGACTCGACCTGTCCGAACGATACGACGACGGCCTCGCGCGGGTCCACCTCGCGCGAGAGCATCGCCTGTATCGTGATGATTATATTCGCGGCTATCGTGACCGGGTCGACCGTCATATGCGGCTCGGCGGCGTGGCCAGCCGTTCCGCGGATGTCTATATGTATCCTGTCGGAGAGCGCCGTCATGACGCCCTTTTTCGTGTAAAGCTCACTGTAGGGGAGCTCCGGCGTCCACGCGACGGCGGCGCACCGGCCTATGCCGAATTTTTCTATTATCTGGTTTTCGGTGAGTGTCTTCGCGCCGCTGCGCCCCTCGCCCGCTGGCTGGAAGAGGAATACGATCCTCTGCGTCAGCTCGCTTTCGTGCTCCGCGAGTATCTCCGCCGCACCAAGCAGCGCCGCCATCTCGGCGTCGTGGCCGCAGGCGTGCATGACGCCTGGCATACATGACGAGAACGGAAGCCCCGTCTGTTCTTCGGCGGCGACTGCGTCCATCGTCGCGCGCAGCATGAGCGCGGGCCCCGGTATATCGCTGCCGAGAACGCCGATGACGGATGTCGGCATTGCGTAGCCCGTGATGACTTCCATGCCGGGAATCGACTTCAGCACGCCCGCGACCTTCGAGGCCGTTATGTTCTCCTCGAAGGCGAGCTCGGGGAACTGGTGGAAATCCCTCCGCCAGTCCTGCATATCGCCGTAAATTCGTTCCGCCCCTTCAAGAAGCGACGCTCCCAACGCTGAAAGTTCCGTCTGATCCCTCATGCTCGCTCTTCCTTCCGTAAAACGAAGCCAATAACCCGATTTTTTTGATAGTTTATCACAAAACGCCCCCGATGAAAAATCTAAAGCCGCGCCGCCCCCTGACGCTGCGGCCTTCAAAATAGTACAATATACGCACCGGGAGGCGATTGTAATGACTGAACAGCATAAAGGGGCGGCGGCGGCTTTTCTATCCTACGTCTGGTGGGGCGCGATGCCGCCGTACTGGAAACTTCTCTCCGGCGTCTCGTCGTTCGAGGTGCTCGTCCATCGCGTCGTATGGTCCGCCGTATTTATGATCGTCTTGCTAATCGCCATGCGCAGGGTGCGAAGCACCATCGATTTCGTCCGCGCCCAACCGCGCGTCCTGCTCTGGCTCATGTGCAGCGGCCTTCTCATTACATTCAACTGGTGGCTCTACATCTGGGCGGTAAACGCAGGCCACGTGCTCGACACAAGCCTCGGCTACTATATGAATCCGCTGCTGGCGATGCTCTTCGGGCGCATATTCTTCGGCGAACGGATGCACGGCGCGCAGAAGGCGGCGATTGCGCTCGCAGTCGCAGGCGTAGCCGTTCAGGTCGCGGCGCTGCGCGTCTTCCCCGTCGTCGCGCTCAGCCTTGCGCTGTCGTTCGGGCTCTACGGCGTTTTTAAAAAGAAAACTCCGGCTGAGCCCGCGGTCTCGCTCACGATAGAGACGCTCATCATCACGCCCGCAGCCCTCGCGTGGCTCGCGTTCCTTGAACATACTGGCGTCTCCTCATACCCATACGACGCGACGATGAACCTTCTGCTCGCAGGCGCCGGGTTTATGACGTCCGGGCCGCTTCTGCTCTTCGCCTACGGCACGCGGCGCGTCAGCCTCACGACGATAGGCTTCCTTCAGTACGTCTCGCCGACGATGGGCTTCCTGTTCGGCACGTTCGTCTATCACGAGCCGATGAACGTCTGGAGGCTAGCCGCGTTCGCGCTGATCTGGTGCGCCGTGACGCTGTACACCGCCGACGCCGTTGTTCGCGCGCGCAGAGAGAAACGCGGCTAAGCGCGCTTTAACGATACCGTTACGTTCACGCGCACAAAATTTCACAGAAAATAATTGACAGCCGAGC
>DVKA01000270.1 GCA_018716365.1 Candidatus Caccocola faecipullorum | reverse complement strand
CTGACTCTTAATCAGGGGGTTACAGGTTCGATTCCTGTACGATCCACCATTTTTATACCCTTTCATCATTCAATCAATTAATCCCCAAGTCATCCCATGATCCTGTAAAAGCGGCTGTGAGCTTAATTTGTCGTCTTGTCTCACGTTTGCTCTTGCTATATCATTTCCATGTAGACTGCGCCTAAAACGGCGCTCTTGATGTCTGTATGAAAAGGAGCCTGTGAGATGGGACGATTTTATTCAAATTTTGCGTCTGATAAATTTTTGCGAGCTGCGGAGCGCGTGAGGGCGCGCGGTTTTTATATGTGCTGCGCCGCCGTAGTGCTGGTTCTCTTTTGTTTTGTCGGTCAGGCCAGCGCGATGTCCGCGCGGGAGTTCTATCACTACGCGAAGAAATATAAATGTCAGAATCCCTTCGCCGCTACGGTGCAGAGCGCGCACGAGACGGCGAACTGGACGAGTGAGCTGTGGGTGAAGGCGCATAACGGGGCCGGCATAAAGGCCGACAAGGCGTGGCGCGCGGCGCGTAAGCCCGTCTATAACAAATCTAGCGTCGAACACGTCGGCTCGCGCAACGTCAAGCGTGTTTCCGCGTTCAGAAAATATTCGAGCACGAAGGCTTTTCTCAGGGACTACGCAAAGAAGATAAGAGAAGATTATCCGCAGTCCGCTAAGCACAAGGACAACGTCTGGCTCTATTTTGCTGGGCTTTACAAGGGACGTCACGGCAAATGGGCGACCGACCGCAACTATTATGGCAAGCTTGTCACGAAAGCTGTGAAAATCGCGCCGCAGATATACGGCTCGAAGTGGAAGACGAAGCTTCGCTCCCAGTTCAAGAAGGCGCAGAAGCGGCTGGAGCCGTGGCAGGTGCAGGCGATCAGAAAATCGCTGGGCTAGCGTGATGGTCCTCGGTATAGGAGTCGATTTGTGCGACATTGGTCGTATGAAGAAGGCCGTCGCGCGCGAGGGCTTTGCGTCCCGGGTATTTTCTGAGGGCGAAATCGAGTACGCCGAAGGGCGCGGCGACCCCGCGGCTCATTACGCCGCCGCGTTCGCAGCAAAGGAGGCTCTGGCGAAGGCCGGAGGCTGGGGGCTTGGCGTGATGGGGCTCGATTCGTGCGAGGTTGTGCGGACGGAGCGCGGGCCGCGCTTTGATTTTTCGGAAGCATTCAAAAAACGCCTTGAAGACGAGGGAATAAAAAAGGTTTTTCTGAGCATATCGCACGAAGCCGGTATGGCCGTCGCGATGGTCGTTCTGGAGGGGTAATAAAATGAAAAATTTCTATATGCCGTCGGATGTGCGCGAGGCGGACGGAATAGCCGCCGGACGCTATAAAGTCCCGTCCGTCGTGCTGATGGAGAACGCGGCGCGCGCCGCTGCGGATAAGGCGGAAACTATGGCGCGCGGGGACGGCCCGTTCGTCATACTCGCTGGCCACGGCAACAACGGCGGCGACGGCTTTGCGGCGGCCCGCCATCTGCTGCTGCGCGGACGCCACGTAGTTGTTTTGAAAACGGCGGAAGACTGCAAGTATAAAAACGACGCCGCGATAAATCTGCAAATAATCCGCGAGCTTGAGGGCGAAAATCTGCATATTGCGGATTCGCCGTCATTAGACGACCGCGCAGTGAAAAATCTGCTCGGCGGCGCGGCTGTCGTTCTGGACGCGCTTCTCGGCACAGGCACTACCGGCGCGCCGCGCGGAGAAGCGGGGCGGCTTATAAAGCTCTCGGCAGGATGTGAAAATATTCTGGCCCTCGACATCCCGTCCGGTATAGACCCGGAGAGCGGCCTCTGTTACGAGCCATGCGTCCGCGCCGCCGCGACTGTGACTTTCCTCGCTCCGAAGAAGGGGATGGCGTTTTCGCCCGCGCTTGAAGCCTGCGGAATGATAACGACCGCCGACATAGGCGTTCCCGCTTCAAATGTTCTTCCGCATATGCCGGCACTTTCCCTCTATTACGAAGAAGATATAAAAAATATGCTGCCGTCTGTTTCGCGGACAATACACAAGACGGAGCGCGGCTCGCTGCTGATATGCGCGGGGAGCGCGGCGTACCGCGGCGCGCCTCTGCTTGCGGCGCTCGGCGCGCTGCGCGCCGGAGCTGGGCTCGTATATCTCGCCGTCCCAGAATTCATGGCGTCGGAAATCTCCGCGGCGCTGCCCGAAGCCGTCATTTTGCCGCTGCCGGCGTGCGGCGGCGTTGTGACGGCGGAGAAGGCCGAGGCTATGATCGCCGAATGGATGCCGAGGTGCGGCGCGGCGGCGATAGGCCCCGGCATGGGACGCGGTGAAGAGGCCGGAGAGCTTTTCTCGTGGTTCTGGAACAACTGGCGCGCGCCGCTGCTTGTAGACGCTGATATGCTCTATTTCTTCGCGCGCGATTTTGACAGGCTTGAAGAACGCACTAACGTCCTGTTGACGCCGCACGGAGGCGAGGCTGCGCGCATACTCGGCGTAAGCGCAGCCGAAGTAGGCGCGTCGCGTGAAAAATCCGCGCGCGCGCTGACGAGAAAGGCGGGGCAGGCGCTTCTGAAAGGCTGCAACACCTTGATAGCTTCCTCGTCCGGCGAGCTCCGCATGATAGCCGCCGGTTCTCCGGCGCTCGCAGTTCCAGGTTCCGGCGACGTGCTGAGCGGCGTTATAGGCGCGATGATGGCCTCCGGCCTTTCGGTTATGGACGCGGCGGCCGCCGGAGCGCTCGCGCACGGCGCGGCGGGGGAAAGGCTTGAAAAGAAAAACGGGCTGCGCGGCACGCTCGCGCGGGAGATAGCCGATGAAATTCCTCAGCTCCTGCGCTAATTCATTTTCAATCATAAGCGAAAGTCCCGACGACACATTCGCCGCGGGACGCGCGCTTGGCGAATCGCTCTATCCCGGCCTGCTGATACTTCTGAAAGGCGAGCTTGGAATGGGCAAGACCCGCTTCACGCAGGGAATAGGCCGCGCCGTTGGGTACGATAGGGTTAAAAGCCCGACCTTCGTGATAATGAACGAATACGACGCGAAGGTGCCTCTCCTTCACGTCGACCTTTACCGCCTCGAAGACGAGGACGAAATAGAGTCGCTCGGCATAGATGAGTATCTTGACGACGGTTTCGCCGCCGCGGTGGAGTGGGCCGAAAGATGGCGCGAACGTCCCGAAGAGCGGCTTGAAGTCGAATTCCTGCCGGTTCCCGGCGACGCGGAGGCTCGGACGATTGTTTTCGAGGCCTTCGGAAAACGCGAGGCTGAACTGCTTGTAAAGATGAAAGATAAAATACTTCCCGGAGAGGATAAATAATGGCTGTACTTGGCATAAACTGCGCGGGACGCTGGACGAACGCCGGCGTCGCGGACGGGGGCGCGATACTCGCCGAAACGAACAGGGAGCTGGCGCGCCGCCAGTCGGAGCTGCTTCCGTCCATAGCTGAAGAGACGCTCGCCGCGGCAGGCGTCGCGCTTGGAGATATATCTTTAGTCGCGCTCGGCACAGGCCCCGGATATTACACTGGCATCAGGGCGGGAATAGCCTACGGTGCGGCGCTCGCCCGCGCGCTCGGCGTGAAGGCCGTGCCGCTCTCGTCGCTCGAACTTTTCGTCTGGGACATGAGGAACGAATATGAACTTCTCGCGCCGGTCTTCCGCGCGCGCGCGTCGCATTGCTACGCAGCGCTCTACGAAGCCCGCGGCGGCGTTCTGCATGAGATAATCGCGCCGTGCTTCGTCCGCGTCTCCGAGCTCGCGGAACAACTGGCCGCCTATCCCTCCGTCGCGATAGTTTCGCCGGACATGGAGCAATATCCTGCGCTTGCGGAATGCGGCTGCTGCGTCGTGCCGCGAGAGGGCGCCTCGGGCGGGGCCTGCGCGCTAATGGGGATCGAACGTGCCGCTCTCGCCGTCGCGCCTGAGGCGATACGCGGAACGTATTTGCGTGCGCCGGACATCGGCCCGACAAGTTTATAAAATATTTTCAATACTTCTAAAGTGTCAGAAAATAGAGAAATCACGCTACACCTTGAATATATGCAGAAGTTTTGGCATAATTAACGCAGTTATGCCAATCATATTGCATTTCTGGTTGACAGACAAAATTGATTAGATGTGTGGAAGGAAGGTGGGTCTTTTGGCGAAGAAGTTCAGCATCGAGGTAGTTGAGAAATGGTGCAAAGGATGCGGCCTCTGCATCGCTATATGCCCCAAGAAAGTTCTCGAACTTAACGATAGGGTTAAGTGCGAAGGCGTGCGTCAGGATGACTGCATCGGCTGCCGTCAGTGCGACAATATCTGCCCGGACCTGGCAATCACAGTTAAGGAGCGTGAGCAGTAATGGCTCAGAACGAATTCTGGCAGGGCAACAAAGCCATAGCTATGGGCGCTATCGCCGCCGGATGCAGATTTTTCGGAGGCTATCCTATCACCCCGTCGACTGAAGTAATGGAAGTCATGTCCGAAGAGCTTCCTAAGCTGGGCGGCAAATTCGTCCAGATGGAAGATGAAATCGGAGGGATCGCTTCCGCCCTCGGCGCGTCGATCGCCGGCAAAAAGGCGATGACGGCGAGCTCCGGCCCTGGAATCTCGCTCAAGCAGGAGCTTCTTGGATACGGCTACATCGCGGAAATCCCGCTCGTAGTCGCCGACGTACAGCGCGGCGGCCCGTCGACCGGACTTCCGACGAAGGTTTCGCAGGCCGACGTAATGCAGGCCAAGTGGGGAACCCACGGCGACCACGCCACGATAGCCTACGCGCCGTGCTCCATCACCGAGTGCTACACGCTGACGATCGAAGCGTTCAACATGGCCGAGCGTTTCCGCCAGCCCGTCCTCGTAATGGCCGACGAAGTCATCGGACATATGCGTGAGAAAATCACCATCCCCGAGCCCGGCTCTTACAAGATCGTAAACCGCAAGAAGCCGACGGTCGCTCCCGACGACTTCATCCCCTACCGTCCCGACGAGGACGACATCCCGCCGATGCCGGCCTTCGGCGATGGCTACCGCTGGCATGTAACGGGACTCACCACCAACGAGTGGGGCTTCCCGACGAACGACGCGCCGGACATCGACCTCAAGGCGAACCGCATCATCCGCAAGGTCGACCGCTGCCGCGACGAAATAGTTTCTTACAGAGAAGATTTCATGGAGGATGCTGAGATAGTCGTAGTCTCCTACGGTTCCGTCTCCCGCTCGTCGCTCCGCGCCATCCGCGAGCTCCGCGAAGAGGGCGTCAAGGTCGGACACTTCCGTCCCATCACCATCTGGCCGTTCCCGGACAAGGAAATCGCCGCGTTCTCGAAGAACGTCAAGCACATCATCGTCCCCGAACTCAACGCCGGACAGCTCGTCCACGAAGTCGAGCGCGCCGTCAAGGGCAACTGCGAAGTACACGGCAAGAGCCTCATCAACGGCGAACTCTACAAGCCTGCGGAAATTATGTCCTTCATCAAGGAGGTGGCGTAACGATGCCACGCGAAGACGTTAAGAAACTTCTGCGTTCCAAGTTCATGCCCCATATCTGGTGCCCCGGCTGCGGACACGGAATCATCATGCACGCCATACTCCGCGCCCTCGCCGACCTCCAGATACCCAAGGAGCAGATATGCATTTCGTCCGGTATCGGCTGCTCCAGCCGTATGCCTGGATATATAGACGCCTGCACGCTTCACACCGCGCACGGACGTTCGCTCGCCTTTGCGACCGGCGTTAAGATGGCGAATCCCGAACTCACGATAGTCAACGTCATGGGCGACGGAGACGGAACCGCCATCGGAGGCAACCACTTCATCCACGCCTGCCGCCGCAACATAGGCATCACCGCCGTAGTCATGAACAACAACATCTACGGCATGACCGGAGGCCAGGCCTCCCCGACGACGCCGGAAGGCGCCTTCGCCGCGACCGCCCCGTACGGCGCTATCGACCCCGTCTTCGACGTCTGCAAACTCGCCGAAGGCGCCGGTGCGACCTTCGTAGCGCGCGCCACGGTTGCAAACCCGATGCAGTGCGAGCAGATACTCAAGAAAGCCATCGAGCACCAGAAGAAGGGCTTCGCGGTAGTCGAGATCGTCACCTACTGCCATACGCAGTTCGGACGCAAGAACAAGCGCAGCCGCCCGACCGACAACATCAAGTATCTCAAAGAGCACACCGTCCTCAAGGCCCAGGCCGACAAGATGTCGCCCGAGGAGCTCAAGGACAAGATCGTCGTCGGCGAGTTCGTCAACATAGAGACCGCCCGCGAGTACACTGACCGTTACAACGACGTCATTGCGCGCGCGCAGGGAAAGGCATAGGAGGTTCGGATCATGGGCGATCGTTTTGAAATTCGCGTTGCTGGATCCGGCGGACAGGGAGTCATCCTCGCCGCGGTGATCCTTGGTGAGGCCGCAGCTCTCCGTACGGAAGGCCTCAACTCGGTGCAGAGCCAGGCCTACGGGCCGGAAGCCCGCGGCGGCGCTTCCAAGTCGGAAGTCGTCTACGACCGCGGCGAAATAGACTACCCGAAGGCGGC
>DVKA01000269.1 GCA_018716365.1 Candidatus Caccocola faecipullorum | reverse complement strand
CCCCGCGATACCAGGTGGTTGGTGCCGAGAGCGGGATTCGAACCCGCACGAGCTTGCGCCCGCAGGATTTTAAGTCCCGTGCGTCTACCATTCCGCCACCCCGGCCAACGGAGAGTATTATACCAACTTTTTGTTTCTAGTCAATAGGCTAAGAAAATATTATCCGGCGCGTTTGTAATCCTGCGCCGCTATTTTGCTATAATAGTCTGCGGCGCGCAGCGGCGCATTTTTTGCGCTGCGCCGCGCAGTTTTTCGCGCGAAAGGTGAGCGTATGAATTTACTGTATTTGTTCAAGGCGATGCCTCTGCCTGTCATGGCGCTTCTGCTTCCGCTCGCGGGCGTTCTGCTCATGGTTCTGGCTATGGTTTACAGCCGTTTCATTGCAAAGCCGCTTGGGCGCAGGCAAGAAGGCATCCCGAAGATTCTGTATAAACTGCCGTTTCTCGTTATTCTTATCGCCGAGCTCGTCCTCTCATACCGTGTATGGGCCGGCGTAGAGCTTTCGCCGTCGCCCTTTTATTTCTTCTCCGGCGGCGGATGGGGGGCAGCGGTCTCCGGCGACGGCCTGAAGAACGCTCAGGCTCTGCTGAAGGTCGACGCTTTCGGCGCGGTCTCAGCGCTTCTTATGAGTTTCGTCGCGCTCGTCGCGGGGCTGCGCGCCCTCTCCGACAAGCGGAATCTTATAACGCCGCGCAAGGCGGCTTTTTTCCTGCTGACATGCGCCGGGATTCAGGGAATGTTCTATTCGAGCGGCCTCGCGGTGCTTTTCGTATTCATGATGGCGACGCAGGCCGGAGTGACCGGGCTTTACAGCAATTTCGCGGTTGGAGAGAGGCGCCCCGGCGGGAAGCACGTCTGCTATTACGTCTCGCGCGTCGTGCTGCTGGCGATGTTTCTGGCGGGCGCCGTCATGCTGCGTGTGGAGTACGGCACGGACAACATCACGACGTTGGCGTCGCTTATGAAGAGCACGCCTTCGTCGCTTGCGGCTTTTATTTTGATGACTGTGCCGCTGCTTTACATATTTTTCAAGCCGTCGCCATATCTTCCTGACGCTTCGAAAATCTGCTTTTTCGGCATCAGGACGCAGGCGTCGCTCTTCGCCGCTTTCCGCGTGATTTTCTCTCTTTACGGCCCGCTCGACGGCCTTCAGAAAGTCCCGGTGCTGCTCGTCATGCTCGGCTTCGCCTCCATGGCCGCCGCCGTGGTCTTCCAGAGCGGCGGCAAGTCGCCCGTGCATTTCATGGATTCGATGATCATGTATATTAAAGGAATGGTTATTGTAACGACAGGCATCGCGGTGAGCGGAACGTTCGGCGCAGAGCGCGCGGCGCTTTACGGCGTGAGCGCGCTGGAATCGATGATAGCGCTCTGGCTGATATTCCTGCCGGTCGCCGCCGCGCTGTCCGTCGTCACCGTTTTTCTGAAACAGGAGTACGAGGGCTGCGAGCTGTGGCAGGAGGGGCGTATGATGGAACGCGCGCCGCTTTCGTTTTGCACGCTCTTCATCGTCGTGGTCGCCCTGGCCGGGCTTCCGCCTTTCATCGGTTTCAGCTCGAAGCAGCTTCTCTTCCGTTCCGCGAATTTCCTGAGCCCGATCGTCGTCGTGGTGCTTTTCCTTTTCACGGTGCTCATGCTGATGATAGGGCTGCGTTTCCTTGCGTCGCTCGCGTTTAACAGAAAGCCCCGGAAGAGCGAATTTCATTTTTCAGGAGAATCGACGGTCGCTTTCCCGCTGGTCCTGCTGCTGCTGTTTTTCGCCGCTTCGTCCGCCGTCCCCGGATATGTGTTTGAGAAGATGGTCTCTCCGTCGGTAACGGCGCTTATCAACAGGACCGCGCTCGCCGCTGCTGCCGCTCCCGGCGTTGCGGACCATGTTATCATGCCGCGCATAGCCACGGGGTTCTTTACGTGGGACGTTTACAAATGGCTGCTTGTGTTTCTCATCGCCGCCGCGGCCGGTGCTGCGTTTGTGAGCTTCTGCGCGCACCGTTCCGGCGTAGGGACGGCGTATGAACGCGGCGAGAGCGAAGCCTCGTTCCCGATGTTTCCATCCGAGCGCTTCATCGCGGCTCTTGCGACGGCCTGCTTCCGCCCGTGGCGGGGCATGGCGGCGGGCGGACTGTGCGGAATCGCCGCGCTCGTCCTGCTTTTTGCTACGGCTCTGTTCTTAAGGTGATATATGATGATTGCAGAAATTTTCGCTTCGCTTTTCCAGTATTTGAACGCGTGGATGCTGATCGCATTCGTCGTAGCTGCCGCCGTTGTCTCGGAAAAATTATATTTTGCGGCTTTCTCTGCAGTTCGCGGAAGGGCTGAACAGTGCGGGCGGTCTGTGAATTTCCACCGCTGGTTCCGCGTTCCAGTAGCTTTGCCGGGCGGCGCGCGCCGCGGCGCCGCGCTCTACTGTCCGGTTTTCGCGTTTGCCGCGCTGCTCACTGTCTGCGCGTGCCTGCCTATATGCACCTATATCCCGATTATAGACAACGGGGCGGACATTGTGCAGCTTGTGCAGTTCATGCTGCTGTCCGAGGTCTTCGTGCTGATGTCGCTTTATGCTGCCGGCACGGAAGAGGCGCTTGAGATCGCGCGCGCCGAGATGCGGAACATGATCCGTTTCCTCATCCCGTTTATGGCGTTGTGCGCCTCTGTCGCGGCTTACCTTATAAAGAACGGGCTCGACACGGACCCGTTCAGCTTCAACTCGTTCTCGCTTTTTGGACAGATGCGGTCGATGTCGTGGTGCGGCATAACGGGCGTCGTGCTCTTCGTGCTCGCCGTGCTGAGCCAGACTCCGCAGCGCGGCGCGGTCTCTGGCACGCTGCTGCTGGCTGAGGACGAGCTTACGGACTACGACGGGGCGCAGCGCGGAATTATGCAAATCTGGTCGGTCGTAAGGTCTTTCGTCGTCGTAGCGGTCGTAACGTACATCGTCTTCCCTAGCGATCTGATCGGCGCGTTCGGGGAGTCCGCCGCGATTGCGTGGAGCGGGCAGGCTGTAAACTTCATCGTCTTCTGGCTCTCGGTCGCGGCTGCGCGTATCGCCGTCGTGCCGCTCTGCCGTTCGGCGATGGCGCTCGTCGAAAGGCCGCTGCCCGTGGATGCCCGCGGCGGGGCCGTCTATCTCCTTACGGTCGCAGCGGTGCTGCTTTTGTGGTATGAAGGTATCGTGCTGTCTATGGAAGCCGCGGCTTTTTAACGCGCGGGCGTTTTTATTGCAGGAGGCGGAATCTTGGAAAAGGTCATGATAATTTCGACGGGCGGCACTATCGTCTCAGTCGATAAAGGAGACGGGGCGGTCCCGGACGCGGACGCCGCTAAGAGCGTCGTCGCTCCGGCGCTCGATTACCTTCGCGGCCGCGGCGTCGTCTGCGAACTTGTCGCAGCGTTCGGCGACGCAGGGGTGGACAGCTCCGACATTTCGCCGGAAGAGTGGATGGCTCTTTCGCGCATAATAGCGTGCGGTCAGGCGGAGGGCGTAAAAAAATTCCTCGTCGTCCACGGAACTGATACAATGGCCTTCAGCGCCGCGTGGCTTTCCCTGACCGTCCCCGACGCGGCTGTCGTCCTGACGGGAAGCCAGCGCACGCCGGACGAAGAAGGATTCGACGGCGCAGACAATCTTCTCGGAGCCGCGAAGCTTCTGCTCGAAACGGAGAGCGGAGTCTTCATATATTTCGCAGGAGAGAAATTCCCCGGCGCGTACGTCCACAAAGAGGATTCAAGCGCGCTCTGCGCCTATGTGTGTACCGGAAGCGGCGCTTCGCCAAATTTCGCGCTCCCAGCTCAAACTGTGGATTGGCGCGAAGCGGCGAGTAAGCTCGCCGTCGTTTACCTGCATCCGGCCTATTCCGGCGGATTCCCGCAAAATGCGAAAATCCTCATACTTTGCGGCTACGGTGCGGGGAATATGGCGCAGCGGCTGCACGGCGAACTCGAAGAGGCATACTGCGGCGCGGAGCGTCCCGTTATAATAGCGGCGAGCTCTTGCGCGAAGGGCGAAAAAAATCCGTCGCGCTACGGCGGCGTCGGAATGGCTGCGCTTGCGGAGAGAAATTTCACAGTTTTCGGACAGGGAAGCTATTCCCTTGAGTTCCTTATTACATTATCATATTCAGCGTTATTGAGCGGCAGCGGCGCGCCGGAAGAAATCCTCGGACGCTGCCTTGAAAAATTTTAACGAACGGGTGGAGGCTGGACTTATGGCTTCGGAGAACAAAAATCTTAACTTCATCGAAGAGATCATCACCGCGGATCTGGAAAGCGGACGCGTCAAGGAGGTTATTACGCGCTTCCCGCCGGAACCGAACGGCTACCTGCACATCGGACATGCAAAGTCGATCTGCCTTAACTTCGGCACGGCGAAAGAATTCGGCGGACGCTGCAACCTTCGCTTCGACGACACGAACCCTGCTAAAGAGGACACCGAGTACGTCGAGTCGATAATGGAGGACGTGAAGTGGCTCGGCTTCGAATGGGCGAACCTCTGCTACGCGTCGGACTATTTCGAGCAGTTCCACAAATGGGCGATAGACCTCATCAAAGCGGGCAAAGCCTATGTCGACGACCAGAGCGCGGAAGAGATACGCACGAACCGCGGCACGCTGACTAAGCCCGGCGTAGACTCGCCGTACAGAAACCGCAGCGTCGATGAGAACCTAGACCTCTTCGCGCGCATGACCGCCGGCGAGTTCGAGGAGGGAATCCACGTCCTTCGCGCGAAGATAGACATGGCGAGCAAGAACCTCAATATGCGCGACCCGATTATTTACAGAATCCTCAAGCGCGAACATCACCGTACCGGAGCGAAATGGTGCGTCTACCCGATGTACGACTTCGCGCACGGATACGAGGACGCCATCGAGGGCGTCACGCATTCGATATGCACACTCGAATTCCAGGACCACAGACCCCTCTACGACTGGTTCATAGAGAACGTCGACGTGCCGCATGTGCCGCACCAGTACGAGTTCGCGCGCCTCAACCTCACATACACCGTCATGAGCAAACGCAGGCTGCTTGAGCTCGTGACGCTCGGCATTGTGGACGGATGGGACGACCCGCGTATGCCCACCATCTGCGGCTTCCGCCGCCGCGGCTACACCGCCTCGTCGATACGCCGCTTCTGCCGCGAGGTCGGCGTTGCGAAGGCCGACAGCCTTGTAGAGATAGAGCTGCTCCAGCACTGCCTGCGCGAAGAGCTCAACAAGACGGCGCTGCGCGGGATGGCGGTGCTCGACCCCGTGAAGCTCGTAATCGAAAACTGGCCCGAGGGCTTCGTAGACGAGCTCGACGCGGAGAACAACCCCGAGGACGCCGCCGCAGGCAGCCGCAAGGTCAGGATAGGCCGCGAAATATTCATCGAGCGCGGCGATTTCATGGAAGAGCCGGTCAAGGGCTTCTTCCGCCTCTCGCCGGGCAAAGAAGTGCGCCTCAAATACGCCTACCTCGTAACCTGCACCGGCGTTGTGAAGGACGAAAACGGCAGCATCACGGAGATACGCTGCAAAGCCGACATGGAGAGCCGCGGCGGCGACGCGCCCGACGGACGCAAGGTCAAGGGCACGCTGCACTGGGTATGGGCCGGGGACGCCGTGCCAGCCACGGTCAACCTCTACGGCAACCTCTTCACGCTGCGCAACATGAACGACATGGAGGAGGGCAAGGACTACAAGGACTACCTCAACCCCGAGTCGCTGCGCGTCGCGGAAGGCGCGCTTGTCGAGCCGTCGCTGGCGAAGGCCGCGCCGCTTGACAAGTTCCAGTTCCTGCGTCACGGCTATTTCTGCGCCGACACTTCGACGACGCCGGAGAAGCCTGTCTTCAACCTCACAGTCTCGCTCAAGGACTCGTGGGGCAAAGAGCAAAAGAAACAGGGATAATTTCCCGCTGAGCATAAAAGCGCGGCGCGCCCGTAAAATTTCGGACGCGCCGCGCTTTTTATATTTTTTCGTAAATTATCAGAAACCGCGCAGATTCAATCTTTCGGAGAGAAGCTCAAGCGCTTTTATGCCCGCGAGAGAATTCCCCTTCGCGTCGAGCGCCGGCGAAAAAACTCCGATCCCCATGCGCCCCGGCACGACGGCGAGGATTCCGCCGGAGACGCCGCTCTTGCCCGGAAGGCCTACGCGCACGGCGAACTCGCCCGAGCCGTTGTAAAGGCCGCAGGTGCTCATAAGCCCCGTAACGGTGAATACCGTTTCGCGCTTTATGAGCCGCCGCCCCGAAACAGGCGAAAGGCCGCCGGAGGCGAACATCGCGCCTATCTGCGCGAGGCCGCCGCTCGTGCAGCGGATGCTGCAAAGCTTGAAGTAGAAGTCGAGAATAGCCTCGACGTCGCCGTGCAGCAGGCCGACGCTCTTCATGAAGTAGGCGAGCGCGCGGTTCCGGTCGGCGCTGCGCTTTTCGGAAGCGCAGACCTTTTCGTCGAAACCGTCCTCGCGTCCCGTTATCTCTTTGAAAAATCCGAGCAGCCGCTCCGTCGAGCTCTCGCGGTAGGCCGTGTGGATGAGCGAACAGACGGCGATGGCGCCGGCGTTCATGAACGGGTTCGACGGCTTCGACGAAGTCATCTCGATGCGCATCAGAGAATTGAACGAGTCTGCGCTCGGCTCCATGCCGACGTGGCGGAATACGTTCGCCGCGCCGAAGTGTTCGACCGCGAAGGCGAGCGCGAGCGTCTTTGAAATCGACTGCATGGTGAAGAACCATTCAGTGTCGCCGGTCTCCACGGCTTCGCCGCCCGCCGGTATGCAGCTCAGAGCGAAGAGCTCCGGCGGCGTCAGCGCAAGCTCAGGTATATAGTCCGCGGGGCTTCCGTCCGCGGACATAACGCGCGCGACGTCCATTATCTCGTCGAGCAGTTCTTTATTAAGAGCGCAGTCTTCCATTTTTGCAGTCTCCCTCAGCCGCGCGGCGGGCGATTTTTTTGTTTTTGCGGACGCGGCGTTTACGGCGCTATTTTAGCAGAGAAACCGCCGCGCGCCAAAATTTCCGCGCTTTTCCGACAAGGGGCGCGCTTTATGGTAAAATATACTAAGCTGGATTAAAAGGCGGCGCACGACGCCGCTTTCTTTTTGGAATGTTCCGCGTATCAGAGTCCCGGAGGTAATTTGATGGACCACAACTCAAAGCAGAGCAATTTATTTGAAATAAACAAAGTCATAACTCTGCCGCTCGAAGAGGAGATAAAGCAGAGCTATCTCAATTACGCGATGAGCGTCATCGTAGGCCGCGCGCTGCCCGACGCGCGCGACGGCCTGAAGCCCGTGCAGCGCCGCATACTTTACGCAATGATGGAGCTCGGCGTGCGCCACAACCAGCCTTTCAAGAAGTCGGCGCGTATCGTCGGCGAGACGATGGGTAAGTACCACCCGCACGGCGACGCGGCTATTTACGACACGATGGCGCGCCTCTCGCAGGATTTCAGTATGCGTTACACTCTCGTCGACGGCCAGGGAAACTTCGGCTCTATCGACGGAGACCCGCCGGCGGCCATGCGTTACACGGAAGCGAGGCTTCACGCGCTCGGCGAGGAGATGCTCGCCGACATCAACGAAGAGACGATAGACTGGGGGCCGAACTTCGACGAGTCGCTTCAGGAGCCGCTCGTCCTCCCGTCGCGCATCCCGAACCTTCTCGTCAACGGCAGCACGGGAATCGCCGTCGGCATGGCGACCAATATGCCGCCGCACAACCTCGGCGAGGCCATCGACGTCTGCTGCGCGGTGCTCGACGACCCTGATGTCGAGCTTGGCGAGCTCATGGCGCTGATGCCGGGGCCAGATTTCCCGACCGGCGGCATAATCCTCGGACGCGACGGCATAATCGACGCCTACCGCACCGGGCGCGGAAAGCTGATCGTCCGCGGGCGCGTCGAGATAGAGGAGCCGAAGAAGGGCAAACGCGCGATAGTAATCACCGAAATTCCATATATGGTCAACAAGACCAATTTCATAGAGACGATTGCGAAGGGCGCGCAGACGGGAATCATCGACGGAATTTCAGACCTGCGCGACGAATCCGACAGGAACGGAATGCGCATAGTCGTAGAGCTCCAGCGCGACGCGGATCCGAACCTCGTGCTGCGCCAGCTCTATTCGCGCACGCAGCTTCAGACTACCTTCGGCGTCATAAACCTCGCCATCGTCGACGGCGGCACGAAGGAGCTGCCGCTCAAGGACATGGTGCTGATATTCCTCAACCACCGCCGCGAGGTGGTGCGCCGCAGGACGGAGTTCCGCCTGCGCAAGGCCGAGGACAGGCGGCACATAGTCGAAGGGCTGCTCCGCGCGCTCGACGCGATAGACCGCGTCATAGCGATAATCAGAGGTTCCGCCGACGGCCTTACCGCTCGCAACAACCTCATGTCCGAGCTTGATTTCACCGAAATACAGGCGCAGGCCATTCTCGATATGCGCCTCCAGCGCCTGACGGGACTCGAACGCGAAAAGCTCGACGACGAACTGGCGCAGCTCCTGATGGACATCGAGCGCTATCACAGCATACTTTCAAGCCACGTAGTCCTCGACTCGGTCGTCAAGAGCGAGCTTCAGGAGGTCAAGGCCGCATACAGCGACAAACGCCGCACCGACATCGAAAACGACGTCGAAGAGGTCGCCGCCGAGGACCTGATTCCCGAGGAGGACATCGTAGTGGCGCTCACGCGCGACGGCTACATCCGCCGCATGCCGCTCCAAGACTACCGAGTGCAGCAGCGCGGCGGCAAGGGCGTCAAGGGCGTGGCCACGAAGGCCGAAGACGAAATATCGATGATAACGACGACGACGACGCACAAGACGCTCTATCTCTTCACGAGCCGCGGGCGCGTCTTCGGAGTGCGCGGCTTCTCTCTGCCGGAGCCAAAGACCGGCAAGGGCAAGCTCATCGGCACGATAGTAACTCTTGAGAAAGACGAGAAGGTCGTCGGC
>DVKA01000268.1 GCA_018716365.1 Candidatus Caccocola faecipullorum | reverse complement strand
GAATTTATTATATCATGTTACACATAGTAATATATAATCCCGTTCGGGACCAAGAGGTCGGAAGTTCGAATCTTCTCGCCCCGACCAGTTTGAGAAAGCCGTCTTATATAAGGCGGCTTTTTTCATATCTTTATGCTTTCACGTACGAGACAATTCAAGAGGCGGCGCGCGGAAATTCATGCGGCACGCGCGCTCGGCGTCAACCGTGTTTTTATCTCTTCAAAAACAGATCGATGATTTCGCGGAGCGAGGAGATTTTGAGCGTTTCTATCGGGTAGGTTTCTTTCGGGGTGCGGCGGCTGATTACGGCTTTGGTGAAGCCGAGGCGGGCCGCTTCTTTTATTCGCAGCGGGGTGCGCGCGCAGGGGCGGACTTCCCCGGCGAGGCCGACTTCGCCGATGAAGCAGACGTCGGACGGAAGTTCGATGTCTGCGGCGGCGGAAGCGAGCGAGGCGCAGATGCCGAGGTCGGCGGCGGGGTCTTTGAGCGTCAGGCCGCCCGCGACGTTGAGATATACGTCGCTCGCGCGCGTGGCGACGCCGCAGCGCCGTTCGAGGACGGCGAGCAGCAGCTGCAGGCGGTTCACGTCTACGCCGCGTGCAGTTCGCTTCGGGTACGGGAAGGGCGTCGGGCAGGCGAGCGCCTGAATTTCCGCGGCGAGCGCGCGCGAGCCTTCGAGCGCCATCGCTATCGAGACGCCGGAGCTTCCGAGGTCGGCGCCGTTCCAGTAGAGGCGGCTCGGGTCGTTCACTGCGGCGAGCCCCTTGTCGGACATTTCGAAGATTCCGAGCTCTTCGGTGCTGCCGTAGCGGTTTTTCTCGGCGCGCAGCAGGCGGTTCGGCGAGTTCTGCTCGCCGGAGAAGAGCAGCACGACGTCTACGAGGTGTTCGAGCAGCTTCGGCCCCGCTATCTGTCCCTGTTTTGTGATGTGGCCGACGAGGACTGTCGGTATCGAGCAGCGTTTGGCGGTGTCTACCGCCATCGCCGCGACGCCTTTTACCTGATTCGGCGAGCCGGCCCAGCCGCTTTCGCTGTCGGCGCGGAAGGCCTGCACGCTGTCGATGACCATGAAGCCGTAGCCGTATTTCTCGGCGGCGGCGAGCGATGATGGCAGGTCGCTCTCGCAGAGCAGGTCGAGCCCGGGCGTCATGAGGCCGAGGCGGCGGCCGCGGAGCGCCAGCTGCCCCGACGATTCTTCGCCGGATATATAAATCACGCGCTCGCCGCGCTTCGCCATTTCGGCGCAGACTTGCAGCAGCAGCGTCGATTTTCCGACGCCGGGTTCGCCGCCGAGGAGCGTCACGCCGCCGCGCACCCAGCCGCCACCGAGGACGCGGTCAAGCTCGTCTATGCCGGATGGTATTCTTTCCTGTTCTTCGACTTCGAGGCCGGAGATAGGTACGGCGGCCTTGACCGGTTCGTTCACCGGCCCGTGCGAAACGGCGGGCTGCATCTCCTGTTCGAGCGTCCCCCAAGAGCCGCACTTCGGGCATTTGCCCATGAAGGTCTGGCTCTGGTAGCCGCATTCGGAACATTTATAAAGACGTATCTCTTTTTTAGCCATTTCTGAAAATTTTACCTCAGCCCCACGGCCACGATATGCGCCGTCCGCCTTCGCCGCGCAGCGCCATGCGTATCTCTTCGAAGGTCGGCTCTTCGAGCATCATCTTCGTGCAGTTCGCGCGCGACATTGTGTCGAGCGTGTGGGAATCTGAGGAGCGGATGAAGGCACGCCCCGGGTAGCGTTCGCGCCATTTCGCTGCCTCGTCGGAGTTGAGGCGGCGCGAAAGTTCGAAAGCGTCGGCGGGATAGTCCTCGGGCATAGGGCCGAGCGCCGCCGTGTAGGAGAATGCGGGGCGGTCGACGTGCGCGAGTATCGCAAGGCCGCCGAGCAGGCGCGCCTTTTCCACAATCTGGTCCACTTCGTAGCCCGCGCCCTGTATAAGCAGGATTTCTTCTTCCTTTACGATGCCGTTCTCCGCGTCGACTACTATCTGGTAGCCGAAGTGGTCGACGTCGTTCTGTATCGGGCGGATGCGCTTCCAGAGCCATTCTTTAAATTCAAGCGCGAGCGGGTATTCCGGGAAGACGCACAGAGTATGGATGTCTTCCGCGCTCTGCGCCTCTATGCACGGAAGCACGAAGGGGACGCCGGGGCGCGCGCCGTTCTGCGCCGCTCCGGCAATCCCCGGATAGTTTTCGCAGGTGTTGTGGTCGGCTATGCCGATTATGTCAAGGCCGGCCTCGCGCGCTTTTTCAACTATCTCCGGCGCTCCCATTTCGAGCTCGCCGCACGGAGAAAGCAGCGTGTGTATATGGAGGTCGACCCAGAAGGGCTTCAGCAACGCGCCGTTATCCCTTCAGCCCCAGCTGCGAGAGCTTTATACAGACCGCGTAAAGCGTTTCCGGCACGGAGAGGATGGCTATCTCTTCCGTCCTGCAGCGCTCGATGAGGTCCTCGGGCGCTTTTCTGCCGGAGGCGATGATTATGAGCGGCAGGTCTTTAAGCACGGCGACGGCGGCGACATTGAGATGCGCCTGCACGGTCACCCACGCCGCTCCCTCGGGAGCCGTCCCCATTACGAAGCTCAGGAGGTCCCCCGCGGTCGCTCCGGTTATTTCGCGCGCGCCGTTCCCCTCGCACTGCACTTCTCCGCCGAGCGCCTTGCATACTTCGCTTACCGTCATTTCGTTCCGCTCCTTCTTTTCAGTGTCTGGGGCTGCGACTCGGAGAGGACCACTATCTTGTTGGCAAGCGAGGCTATGCCCTCGCGCAGTTTGAAGATGCAGTCGGTCACGGAGCCGTGCCCTCTTACTATCTCTTCCGCCATAGCCTGGCACGACGGGCGTCCGCACGAACCGCAGTCTATATGCGGCAGGCCGGAGTATATTTCTTTCATCTGCTGAAGCTTCACCATCGCCTCCGCGACGTTGTTTGACAGCGGCAGCCTCGGCCTCGGCGCATAGTCCTTCGTTATCGTCCAGAAGTCCATCGCGCAGAGCTCCTCCACGCGCCGCTGGTTCTGCGGCGTGACGTTCCAGTCGGACTGTATGTTGTTGAGGCGCAGGCTCGCAAGGAAGCGCGAGTCCGCCGTGCCTACGCCGCCGACGCATCCTGTGTCGCAGGTGCGGCATTCTACGAAGTCCACCTGGCGCAGCCGTCCAAGCTCCAGCTCCTGAAGAACGTCGATAGTGTTTCTCATGCCGGAGACGGCTATGACGTTGAGCCTTTTTTCAGCGAACGCCTGCACATGCTTCGATTCTCCGCCGCGGCGCGCCCACTGTATCCAGCGGTTGCTGCGGATCTTGCGCGGATGCTCGTGCGAGGCTGATACGTTGCTCGCCATGATGCTGCGCGCGACTCGGCGCACCGTCACTGCGAAGTCGAGCGGCGAGCGTTCGCGCCCCTGCGGTTCGCGCACCATGGATATTTTCGCTGAGCATGGAGCGAGCAGGGTGACCGGAACGGGGCTGTTGGTCCGCATCTTCCAAAGATCCGCCGCAAGTTCGAGCGGCGAGCAGATGGGCAGCACCCTGGAAAGCAGCTCCGGAAAGCGCGCCTGAATCAGCCGCAGCGCCGACGGGCAGTAGCAGGATATCAGCGGCAGCGACGCGGGAGCCG
>DVKA01000267.1 GCA_018716365.1 Candidatus Caccocola faecipullorum | reverse complement strand
AGGCGAACAACGGCTTCTACGACGCTCTGCCCGGCATCGTCGAGGACTACATGGCGAAGATAAGCGAGATAACGGGCCGCGAGTACCACCTCTTCAACTACTACGGCGCGCCCGACGCTGAGGAAATCGTCATCGCGATGGGCTCCGTCAGCGGCGCGGCCGAAGAAGCGGTCGATTACCTCAACGCGCAGGGACGCAAAACGGGCTATGTGCAGGTGCATCTCTTCCGCCCGTTCTCCGTTGAGCATCTCTTCCGCGCGATTCCGAAGAGCGTGCGCAAAATCGCCGTCCTCGACCGCTGCAAGGAGATGGGCTCGAACGGCGGCCCGCTCTATCAGGATATATGCACCGCCTTCTCGGGCAGCTCCGCGCGCCCCGTCATCGTCGGCGGCCGCTACGGCCTCTCGTCGAAGGACACCGACCCGACGCAGATAATCGCGGTATTCGACAACCTCGCGCATGAAACCCCGAAGAACAACTTCACGATAGGCATCAACGACGACGTTACGCACCTCTCGCTGCCGCTCGGCCCGCGCGTCAACCCAGACGGTGCGCGCCAGCTCTCGTTCAAATTCTGGGGACTCGGCGGCGACGGCACGGTAGGCGCGAACAAGAACACGATAGACATCATCAACAGCTACACGAGCAAATATGGACAGGCCTACTTCGAATACGACGCCAAGAAATCCTTCGGCGTCACCATCTCGCACCTTCGCTTCTCCGACACTCCGATACGCTCCTCCTACCTCGTCAAGCTCGCGGACTTCGTCGCGGCGCACAACCCGACATACATCCAGAACTACGACATAGTGAGCGAGCTAAAGGAGGGCGGCACGCTGCTGCTCAACTGCCCGTGGGAGCCGGACGAGCTTGAATCGAAAATCCCCGCGGACATCCGCCGCAAGCTCGCGCAGAAGCACGCGAAGCTCTACACGATAAACGCGACGAAAATAGCCGACAAGCACCACCTCGGCAGCCACGTCAACATTCCGCTCCAGTCCGCCTTCTTCCACCTCGTCGACCTCATTCCGATAGAGGACGCGAAACGCTATATGGAAGAGGCCGTGCGCAAGACCTTCTTCGCAAAGGGCGACGAGGTCGTCAACAACAACATCGCGGCGATAGAGGATGGCGGCGCGATGCTCGTGCGCATAGAGATTCCCGACTCGTGGCTCGAAGCCGAGGACGGGCCGAAGCGCGCGCGTCCCGCCGGAGAGCCCGCGATCGTCGAAAAACTGCTCGAACCCATCAACCGCCAGCAGGGCGACGACCTCCCCGTCAGCGCCTTCAAGGGCTACGAGGACGGCACAGTCGAGCTCGGCCTCACCGCCTTTGAGAAGCGCGCGATAGCGACCAACGTCCCCGAGTGGGATCCGACGCGCTGCATCCAGTGCAACAGATGCTCCTACGTCTGCCCGCACGCGGTCATCCGTCCCTACCTGCTTACGGAAGAAGAAAAAGCCGCCGCGCCGCAGGGCTTCCTCACTATGCCAGCGATAGGAAACAGGGGGCTTTACTTCTCGATGCAGGTCAGCCGCGACGACTGCACAGGCTGCGCGAGCTGCGTCTCCGTCTGCCCCGCAAAGGAAAAGGCGATAAAGATGGTCCCAATAGAAAAATCCAAGTCGCTGCCCGAACAGTGGGCATACGGCCTTACGATAAGCGACAAGGAAGGGGCCTTCGACCCGTGGACGGTGAAGGGGAGCCAGTTCCGCCAGCCGCTGCTCGAATTCTCCGCGGCCTGCGCCGGATGCGGCGAAACGCCCTACGCGAAGCTTATGACGCAGCTCTTCGGCGACCGCGTATACTGGGCCAACGCGACAGGATGCTCGCAGGCTTGGGGCGGCGCGATGCCCGGCATCCCCTACACGAAGAACAAGGCGGGAAAAGGCCCCGCGTGGTCGAATTCGCTCTTTGAGAACAACGCGGAATTCAGCTTAGGAATGTTCCTCTCCGTCAAACAGCAGCGCGCGGCGGAGAAACTCCGCGCCGAAAAGCTGCTTTCGATGGAAATCCCGGCGGAGCTCGCCGCGGCGCTGAAAAACTGGCTCGCGGTATTCGACGACTTCGACGAGTCGCCCAAGGCCGGAGCCGCGCTCGTTGAGGCGCTCGAAGCCGCGAAGCTCGAAGGCGAAGCCTCGGAAACGGCGCGCGAACTGCTCGCCAACAAAGATCATCTGTCGAAAAAGACCTTCTGGATGTACGGCGGCGACGGCTGGGCCTACGACATAGGCTTCGGCGGCCTCGACCACGTGCTTGCGATGGGCGAAAACGTCAACGCGCTCATCGTAGACACCGAAGTCTACTCCAACACAGGCGGCCAGTCCTCGAAGGCGACGCCGATCGGCGCGGTCGCGCAGTTCTGCATCAGCGGCAAAAAAGTCGCGAAAAAAGACCTCGGCGCGATGCTCATGACCTACGGCAACATCTACGTCGCGCAGGTCGCGATGGGCGCGGACATGAACCAGCTCGTCAAGGCGCTGCGCGAGGCCGAGGAATACGAAGGCCCCTC
>DVKA01000266.1 GCA_018716365.1 Candidatus Caccocola faecipullorum | reverse complement strand
ACGCAGTCTACTAGCAGGAACATTCCCGCGTCGTGGACGAGTTTCGCTATTTCGTCCATCGGCTGAAGGACGCCGGTCGATGTCTCGGCGTGGACTATGCCGACTATTTTGGCGTCGGGGTTTTCCCTGATGGCTTTTGCGAGGGCCTCGGGGTCGATGGGTTTGCCCATCGGGGATTCGACCCTGACGACTTCCGCACCGTAGCGAGAAGCGACGTCGGTCATTCTCTGTCCGAATACGCCGTGGACGCAGACGATGACTTTCATTCCCGGCAGGACGGTGTTGGCGTAGGCGGCTTCCATGCCGGCGCTTCCCGTTCCGGGCATCGCCATCGTGAGTTCGTTTTCGGTCTGGAAGACGTATTTCAGCAGTTCGCGCGTTTCGTTCATTATTTCGAGGAAGTCGGGGTCGAGGTGTCCGAGCATCGGCTCGCTCATCGCCCTCAGCACGCGCGCGTCGGCGTTCGACGGGCCGGGGCCCATCAGGAGTTTTTCAGCCGTTTTGCGCGGCGGGAGTACTGCCGGTTCTGTGAATTTCATTTTAATCCGCTCCTTCGCAAATTTTTTCAGCGGCGCCCGCCCTTGTCAGCAGCGTCCCGTGGGCGGGCGTGACCGCGCCGCGGTCGTATACGCATACGCCGCGCACGAAAGTTTTCAGCACTTTTCCCTGTATCGTCATGCCCATATAAGGCGTGTGTTTGTTTTTATAGAACAGTATCTCCGGCGTTACTTCCCAGACGGCCTCCGGGTCGAGCACCGCGAAGTCCGCGTCCGCTCCGGCCGCTATCGCGCCCTTGCGGGGCCACAGGCCGAATATCTTCGCTGGATTTTCCGCCGTCAGCTTCGCCAGCTTTTCCGGCTGCATTCCGCGCTTTACGACGGCCTGATGGAACATCAGCGGAAGCAGCGTCTGAACGCCGTTCACTCCGCCCCACGCGTCCCATATGCTGCCGCTTGCGGGATTTTTCTGCGCGACCGTCGAGGGCGAGTGGTCGGAACATACGAGGTCTATCTCCCCCGCTTCGAGCAGTTTCCACAGTTCTTCTGCGTCGTCCCGCGCCCGCACCGGCGGCGTGCATTTGAGGACGCCGCGCAGCCGTTCGAGGTCTTCGCCGGTGAACAGCAGGTACTGCGGGCAGGTCTCGACGGTGGCCTTCACGCCGCGGCGCTTCGCCTCGGAAACTTTGCGCACGACGCCCGGCAGCGTGGCGTGGCAGATGTGGACGGAAGCCCCCGCCCTCTCCGCCTCTTCGAGAACCATGTCCACGGCTTTTTCTTCCGAGACCGGCGGATGCGCCGCGAGGAAGTCCGCGACGCCGGTTCTGCCTTCTGCGCGGGCTTCGGCCTCTAATTTGCTGGTGATTTCCTCGTCTTCGCAGTGGACGCCTACGAGCGTGCCGAGCCTCGCGGCCTCCTCCATGCCGCGGCGGAGCGGTTCTCTTCCCACATACGGGAAATCGTCTCCGGCGAAGCAGGTGAAGGCCTTGAAAGCTACCGCGCCTCCACGGCACATCTCTTCCATAGCTCCGGCGTTGCCGTCTACGAGGCCGCCCCAGAGAGCGTAGTCGACGACGGCCTTTTCCGCCGCGGCGCGCTTTTTCTGCTCAAGCGCGCCGGGCGAAATTACCGTCGGGTCGCCGGAGAGCGGCATATCGATAACCGTCGTCGTACCTCCGGCTGCCGCTGCGTACGTCCCGCTCCTCATATCCTCGCGTTCGGGAAGTCCCGGGTCGTTGAAATGCACGTGCGCGTCCACGACGCCGGGGAAGAGGTACATTCCGTCTATGTCCACGACGGTCTTGGCTTCCGCGCTTCCGCACGGGCGTATCTCCGCTATTTTTCCGCCACTTACGCAGACGTCGGCCTCGCGCACGCCGTCGGGCGTGACCGCCCTGCAATTCTTCAATACCAGATCGAACACGACGGCCCCGCCTTTCCGGTCAGCTATCTTACTCCGGCCATCGCGGCTATCAGCGCCATCCTGATCGGCACGCTGAAGGCCATCTGCTGGAAGTAAAGCTGGAATTCGCTGTCGTCTATCGCTTTTTCAAATTCGACTTCGTTGCGCGGCAGCGAGTGCATAATGCCCACCGTCTTGCCGAATTTCTTCTTGACCGCCTGAAGCCCTTCGAGCGTGATGTAGAACGGCCTGATGAGGTCGAGGAAGGCGGCGCGCTCCTCGGGGTTGTCCTTCGGAACGCTGCATCCGGGCAGGTAGCAGGTGTCGCAGCTTCCCATCAGCTCCATCATCTCGTCGTTGCTGAGGTCGTTGTAGATCTTGTACTTCGCGCCCGCGGCGTCGAGCTTGCCCTGGATGAGCTCCGGTATCTTGTTCCGGCTCGAACCGACGTAGACGATTTCCGCGCCCATCTGCGCGAGGCCCATGGCGAACGAGTGCCCGCTGCGCGCGCGCGAAAGATCCGGCGTGGCGATCATGACGCGCATCCCGTCGAAGCTGCCGAAGGCCCTGTAACAGGTGTACAGGTCGAGCAGCCCCTGCGTCGGGTGCGTCACGTTGCCCCATCCGCAGCTTATCACCGGGACGGTCGAGCCGCCGAGCGAACGGAAGACGTCCGCGTCGTCGTAATGGCGCAGCGCGATTATATCGGTGTAGGTCGAAACGGTGCGCAGGTAGTCGAAGAGCGACTCGCCCTTCGCTGTCGAGGAGCTGTGCAGCGGGTTGGACTCGGAGAGCACGCTGCCGCCGAGACGGACCATCGCATCCTCTGTGCTGAAGCGCGTGCGCGTGCTCGGCTGGAAGAAAATCGTCCCGAGAACCCTGCCGTCCATGAGGCGCAGCGAATTCTTCCAGAACGGCTCGATCATCTCCGCCGCTTCAAAAAGGCTGAGAAGCTGCTGCTTCGTCCAGTCCGTAAGGAAGATGAAGTTCTTGCCCTTCATCCCCGTTTCTTCTAATTTTTCGTTTATGCTGACGGGTTTGAAACTTTTCGGAAGCATCTGGAATTCCTCTCCTGCTTAGAGCTCGACGTCGCGGTTGAAGTCTTTCGAGTAGACGTAGGAGAAGCGTCCGCGTCCCGTCGCGTAGGTCGCCTGCTCGGTGAAGGCGCCCATGAAGAGGAAGTCTTCCTTTTTAACGTGGATGCGGTCGGGGCCGAGCGTGTATATGCCCTCGCCCTCGGTGACGTACGCGCCGTGCTCCTGCACGTGCGTCTCGATGAACGGATGGCACGCGCCGGGCTCGAACGAAAGGATGTGGAAGTTGAAGTCGAAGGCGATGTCGTTCGTCGGGAGGAAGTCCTTCAGGAAAACGTTGTCCATCTCGGCGTAGGTGACTTCGGCGACGTCGTTGATGTTGCCGAAGACCGGCGCGGGCATCGCTACGCCCTTGAGCGGGATGTAGCGCTGCTTATAGAGGATGACGCGTAACGTCTTGCCGGATTCGTTGAAGAGCTCCAGCCCCTTGTCCGCCGGGCAGAAGGCATAGCCGCCCTGCTTCAGGACTTCTTTCTTGTCTCCGATTTTGACTGTCAGCTCGCCTTCGCCGTCCATGAAGTAGACGAAGGTCTCTATGCCGTCGCCGCCCCACGGCGTGGTCGTCTTCGCTCCGGGCTTCACCTCGGAGACTATCATAACGAAGCTCGCGCCGAGCTTCGGCGAGGCGAGGATCGTGGACTCGAAGCCCTCGAATCCGGGAATTACGTTGATTACGCGTCCCTCGGGCGGAATGACGGCGTACACGCCGTGCTTGACTACGGCCCTCGTCGACAGCGGTTCAGTCGGATAACCTACTCTTCCCATTTTTTATCTCTTCTTTCTGTATTTTTAGTTTATTGCCGTCAGCGGGCGAAGGTCACCCTGCCGCCCATGACGGTCATGTTTACGGGAATGGAAGAAATTTCATGCGGCTCGACGGAGAACGGGTCTTCGTCGAGCACGACCATATCGCCGTATTTTCCTGTTTCAAGCGTGCCTTTCGTCTTCGCCTCTCCGCATACCGTCGCGGAGCCGAGCGTGTACATGCGGAGCGCCTCTTCGACGGAAAGGCGCTGTTCAGGCAGCCATCCGCCCTCCGGGCGTCCGTGCTTGTCCTGTCTCGTAACGGCGACCTGCACGCCCCAGAGCGGAGCGAAGGGCTCGACCGGAGAATCGCTGCTGCCTCCGAGCTCTATGCCTCTGTCGAGCAGAGACTTCCACGCGTAGCTCTGTTTTTCGACTTCCGCGCCGACCCTGTCGCCGACCCAGCTCCACTCGCTTGCGACGAACGGGGCCTGAACGTCCGCGTTGACGCCGAGGGCCGCCATTTTGTCGTAAAGGCCGAAGTTGCCGATCTGGCAGTGGACTATGCGGTGACGCCACGGGTTGCCGTATTTCGACTGGAGCCCTTCGATGATGCCGAGCACCTTCGACGTCGCGGCGTCTCCGATGGAGTGTATCGCCATCTGCAAATCGTTCATGTGCGCGAATGTCATCATCTCCGTCAGCTCTTCGTCGGAATGGACGTAGAGCCCGCGCGTGCCCGGCGCGTCGTTATAGTCGGAAAGCAGCGCCGCGGTGCGCGAGCCGAGCGAGCCGTCGGCGATTATCTTGAGCGGCCCCGTGTAGAACGTCGCGCCGCCGTCCCCGGTCCTTCTGCCGCTTTCGACGAAGGGGCGGAGCATCCCCATGTTCCTGAGGAGATACTGCTGCCCGACGCGCAGCGAAAGTTCGCCGGAGGCGGCGAGAGCCGAGTAGGCTTCGTCGAGGAACGCGACGTCGTTGAGCACCATAATGAGGTCGTCAGACTGGGCGGAGGTCATGCCGGCCGCGGCGCAGAACTCCGTCATGCGCTTCAGCAGGAATCTTGCGCGCTCCTGCGTGATTTTCGGCAGCAGCTTCTTCACCCAGCCGTCGAGGGCCTCGCGGCGGACGACGCCGGTCACTTTGCCGTTTTCGTCCTTATCCACTATGCCGCCCGGAATGCTGAAATTCTCGTCGATTCCGGCTATTTCGAGCGCCTTCGAGTTGAGGACGCCGACGATGCCGCAGCAGCGCTGGTAGAGTATCGGCCTGTCCGTGCTGATCTTGTCGAGGTCGTACCTCGTCGGATAGACCTTTCCGGGGAAGTTCTCCTGATTCCAGCCGCGGCCCAGAATCCATTCCTTCCCGCTCTGGCGTTCGGCGGCGTCACTGCGTCCCGTCTCAACCAGCTCGTCTATGGAGCGCACGTCCCCGAGCCACGTTTCGTCCATTATCTTGGACGTTTCCATGAGATGTATGTGGCTGTCGTAGAATCCCGGCAGCACGGTTTTCCCGTGCAGGTCTACCTTTTCCGCGCCGCTTCCGCATTCGCGCAGGATTTCTTCGTCGGAGCCCGTTACGGCGACCGCGCCGCCGCGGATGAGGACGGCCGAAGCCGTCCTGCCGTCCGCGAAAGGCCTTATATTCGCGTTCAGGAACGCAATTTCTTTATTGTCGCTGCTTGCCAAAGCCTTTCACCTCTGTATCTGTCGACGCTGAAAAAATATGTCCGTCCGCTTTTATCCGCGTTACTGCTCGACGTGCCACGTCTCGACATAGTAGAGATTGCCGTCGCGGAACTGCTGGATGACGAGCGGCTTGTTGAGAGGCGTGTGCGTAGCGGGGTCCATCGTAAGCTTGAAGTGCGAGAGCTGGAGGTCCTTCGTCTGTTCGAGCGCGTCCCTGATGCTCTTGCCGTCGTACTTGCCGGCCCTCTTCATCGCGTCGGCTATCGTGTAGATGATGTCGTAGGCCATTACGACGCTCGTGTATTCGGCTTCCTTAGCGCCGTATTTCTTTTCGTACTTGTTGAGGACTTCAATGACGTTCTTGTCTTCGAGGTCCATGTTGCTCGACCAGTAGCTTCCGTTCATCGTCTTTCCGGCTATCTCGTACATCGTCATGCTGAAGCCGTCGCCGCCCATCATTACGGGGTTCCATCCGAGCTCGACCGCCTGCTTCACCATGAGGCCCATCTCCTTGTACATCGAGGGCATGACGAGCGCTCCAGCTCCGGTCGCCTTCGCTTCCGTAAGCTGCGCGCGGAAGTCGACGTCGCCCGATCTGTATCCGTAGGCGAACACTTCGCCGCCGAGCTGCGTAAAGCGCTCGGTGAAGAACTGCTTGACGCCTTCGGAGGATTCGCTGCCTACGTCGTGGAGAAGCGCGGCCTTTTTAATTCCGATCTTCTTGAAAAGGTAGTCCGCCATGACCGTTCCGTGCCACGGGTCTGTCGCGCAGAGGCGGAAGGCGTAGGGGCGGACCTTGTTCGTCCTCGGGTCTACGGTAGCCGCCGGGTTCGACGCGAACGGAGCGACGAGGGGAACCTGCGCTCTTTCGAGGACGGGCGCGAGAGCCATGACCATACCGCTGCTGTTGGCTCCGCCGAGGACCTCTATTCCGCTGTCTATGAGACGGCGGGCCGAGTTGATGACGTCTTCCTGACGCCCTCTGTCGTCGTAGGCGACGAGTTCGAGCTTTTTGCCGTTGATCCCGCCGGCCGCGTTGATTTCATCTATCGCTATGAGAGCCCCGCGGCGCTGTTCCTGTCCGAAGGTCGAGCCTTCGCCGGTCAGGGTCGCAAGGAAACCGATTTTAAGAGTATCTTCCGCCATTACGGGAGACGATGCAAAAAGGATGACGCTGGCTGCGATAAGGATATTTTTGATTAATTTCACTGTTCATTCTCCTCCGTTTTTTCTTTCCTCACATAATGCTGCTGCGACGTGCGATAACAATAAACCTGCGGTTGTCGGATACGGCGGTCTGTCCGGCTGTAAAAGCTTCTTCACCTCTTTCTGCTGTGAGGGTATGATACCCCCATGATCTCATAAGTTACACGCAATATAATATATAGTTGTTCATTTCACTTGTCATTGTAAATGAGAGACAAAAGCTCGGAGCGCGTATGTCCATAATGGATAAAAATACTATATAATTT
>DVKA01000028.1 GCA_018716365.1 Candidatus Caccocola faecipullorum | reverse complement strand
TCTCATATTTTCCCTTAATTGTGCGGACTTCGGCAAAATTTTCCGCGCGCCACGACGTCCGCGGCTTCGGGACGAACGGATTGACGGAGAGCGTGAGCGCGAGCCCGGTCTCGTCGATTATGCGGCGGCACAACGCGGTTATCGCGGCTACGTCCTCCTCCGTCTCGCCCGGAAGGCCGACCATAAAATAGAGCTTCGCCTTGTCGATGCCGAGTCCCCGCGCCATGGCGAGCTTCTCGACGACGAGGTCGTTAGTGAACTTTTTGCCGCAGGCGAAGCGCAACGCGTCGCTTCCGGTCTCCGGCGCAACCGTGACGCTGCGCCGTCCGCTCTCCGATGTCGCCGTCACCATGTCAGGCGTGAGCCTGTCGAGGCGCAGCGAGGCGAACGAGACGCCTATTTCTTTTTCTCTGAGCTTCGCAAGAAGAGGCGTGATAAACGGATAATCCCCGGCTTCCGGCGTAACGAGGCCGGCCTGCCCGATGTCGAACCGCGCCGTTATATCGTCGATCGCCTTATCTACCGCTTCGAACTTCCGAAAACGCATCCGTCCGAAGCACTGCGGCAGCGTGCAGTATGAGCACGAACGCGCGCATCCGCGCTGAAGCTCGAGCAGCAGCGTTTTGCCGAAAGCGCCGCGCGGCGTCATCCATACGCTGTTCATCGGGTACGGCCCGTCGAGCGAAAGCTCGCGCGCGATGCGCAGATTAAAATTTTCAAGCCCTTCGCGCATATGGAGCGGTGGGACGAAGACCGTCGGAATTTCAGCGAGTTCGCGCCACATCTTCGCGCGGCCGCCGCCGGCGCAGCGCCGCAGGACGTCCGCTATTTTTCCCATTACGTCCATGCCGTCGCCGAGCACCACGAAGTCGCATACGCCGGAGGCGGCGAGCGGGTTGATGTAGGTCAGAGCGCCGCCCATGCCGACGACGGGAAAACCTCCCTCCTCGCGCTCCTCAGGCAGAAGAGGGATTCCCGCGCCGCGCAGCCATCTGAAGAAAACCTGTATGTCGCATTCGTAGGCTATGCTCGCCGTTATCACAGGAAAACGTTCGAGCATTGTGTCGGCGTCTGCGGAACGGTAGGGCACAGGCGAAGCGAAGAAACGTTCGACTGCTGCGCCGAGCTCGCGCAGCGTCTGAAAGACGTACTGATAGCCGAGGCTCGCAGCGCCGATGGAATAGTCTGCCGGATAAAAGAGAGCCCAAGGCAAATCTCCTCCCTTGGGCAGTTCTTTTATCCATTCTTCGTCTCTTCTGTATTCGTCCCAGCTCTGCCAGGCTGTCACCTTAGCGGGACGGGCGACGGACGGACGCTGTTTTTTCAGGAGTCGCGCCTCCGTCTCAGGAACGACGGCGTGTCGTACTGGTCTACCGGCGCGCCGCTTCTTTTGAAAAGATCCTCGTCGGCCTGCTGCGGCGCGACGGGCTTGACCGGCTCTGCCTTTTTAGGCTGAGGCTCCGGCTGCTTCTCCGCTTCCTGCGTTTTGGGCTGCTGCGGCGCGGACATCTTCGAAGCCGTGTAGTTGTTGAGGTTCTTAACTGCGGCGATGTCGAGCCCCTGCGTCGTCACCCCGGTCGATGCGGGGCGCTGCGGCTGCGCGGGCTGCCTGTGCGGAAAAGCTGTCCTTGCCTGAGGCTGCGGAGCCGGCGCGGGCTTTTCGTCTCTGTCGTCAAAGCCCGTCGCTATGACGGTGATCTGTATAGCGTCTTCCATTTCCGGGTCGAATACATGGCCCCAGATAATGAAGGCGTCTTCGTCGGCCGCTTCTGTGATTATGCTTATCGCTTCGTTTATCTCGTGGATGCCGACGCTGGCGCCGCCGGTGATGTTGAAGAGTATGCCCTTCGCGCCGCTCATCTTGCAGTCCATGAGCGGGCTGTTGATGGCGTTGTACGCCGCGGTGGCGGCGCGCTTCTCGCCGTAGCCCTCGCCTATGCCCATGATCGCCGTTCCGGCGTTCGACATAATCGTCTTGACGTCTGCGAAGTCGACGTTGACGAGGCCGGGGCGCTTAATGAGGTCCGTAACGCCCTGCACCGCCTGATGGAGCACGCCGTCGGCCATTTTGAACGAGTCGCTGAGCGACGTCTTTTTGTCGGCTATGTTCAGAAGCCTGTCGTTCGGTATAACTATCAGCGCGTCGACCTTGTCGCGGAGCTGCTCAATTCCGAGGCTGGCCTGCTTGATGCGGCGGCGTCCTTCGAAGGTGAACGGAAGCGTGACGACCGCGACGACGAGCGCTCCGGTCTCTTTCGCTATCCCCGCGATGACCGGCGCAGCGCCGGTGCCTGTGCCGCCGCCCATTCCGGCGGCGATGAAGACCATGTCGGCCCCTTCGACGACGGAACGCAGCTCTTCGCGCGATTCCATAGCCGACTTGCAGCCGATTTCCGGGTCTGACCCCGCGCCGAGCCCCTTCGTCAGCTCCTTGCCGAGGATGATGCGGCATGAAGCCTCAGAAAGCTCAAGGTGCGCGATGTCCGTGTTCGCGGCGATGAACTCGACGCCGGTCACTCCGCCGCGTATGATGTGGTTGAGCGCGTTGTTGCCGGCTCCGCCCACGCCTATGACCTTTATGACTTCGCGGGCCGGGAAGTTAGATTTATCAAGCTGAAAAATTTCGGACATTGAATCCATAACTCAAACCTCCGCACAAAAACGGTTCTAAAAGAGATCCTTGAACATATCGCCTATTGATTTCAGAGGGTTGAAGCCTCCCTCTTTCTTTTCCTTGGAGCCGGACTGCGGATTATCGCCGACCGGCGGCGCATAGACCTGCACCTTCGGTGCTTCCGCCTTGCCTCCGCCTATCGCCGGGTTGTCGAGGTAGCGGAACGGGTCGCGCTCACGCGTAAGGATATATTTAATTATCCCGGCCGCCGAGGAATATTCCTGCGTGTTGCGTCCGGGCGGCATACGATTCGCGTCCGCCGGCATCGCTATCCTCGCGGGGAGATCCATAACGTCGAGCATGAACTCGTCTATGCCTTCGGTCTTCGACACGCCGCCGGTGAGAAGCATCCCTCCTGGGAGCAGCGAAACGCGCGAAGCCTTTATCTGAGGCTTTATGAGGTCGTTGGCGAGTTCTTCAAGACGGCAGCGCACGATTTCGTAAAGGTCGGACTTTGAAATTTCAAAGTCGCGCGAACTGTGCGTGAAGCTTATCGTCTCCTCAGGCTCGAAATCCGGGCGCAGCGAAACTGTGCGTTTGAGCTCCTCGGCCTTGTTGAGCGGGAGGCGCAGGACGCTGCCGAGGTCGTTCGTTATATGGTCCCCTCCGACAGGCAGCAGGCCGAGGTGCTTCGGGCGTCCGTCGGCGAATACCGCGACGCCGGTCGTCCCTCCTCCGATGTCTACGACCGCGGCTCCGGCGAGCGCGTCTTCGGGAGTCAGCACTCCGAGCGCGGCCGCGAGCGGTTTGATGACGAGGGCGCTGACGTCGAGGCCCGCGCGGCTGACGCAGTTCATAACATTCTGTATCGTCGCGGTCGGGACGATTATAGACTGCACCTCGATGTCGAGGCGCATCGCGTTCATTCCGAGCGGGTCGTCTATCCCGACGTTGCCGTCGAGCGAATACTCCACCGGGATAGTGTGCAGTATCGTCTGGTTCGCCGGCACTACGACGTCTGCCTGCGCCGCGTCGATGACGCGTTCGATGTCGAGGCGCATGACCGGGCGCGGCGTGCGTCCGAGCGAGACCATGCCCTTAGAGCGGACGCTCGTCACTTCGCCGCCGCCAAAAGCGACGGTGACCTCGCCGATGTCCTGCCCTACCATGTTCTGCGCGTCGCTCACGGCCTGGCGCACAGACTTCACGGCCTGGTCGAGGTTGACGATCAGCCCCTTGCGGATGCCGTTGGACGGAGCCTGACCGACGCCGATTATCTGCGCTTCGTCGCCCTCGGAGCCGCGCTCCGCGACGACGACTGTGACTTTGCTTGTGCCGAGGTCGAGGCCGACCAGCAGATCCGGTTCTATATCGTGACGGTAGCTTGATGTTTTCTTAAACAAATTAAAACCCCTCTCTCTAGGGATATAATCTCACGTCTATTCTACCTTATAACCCTTTTTATATAAATATATCCGCGCCTTTAGAGCGCGCTCAAGAGCGTTGATTTTTTATTTTTTCGCGCTTTCGGCTTTCTTTTCCTCCTTTTTCCCCGCGCCAGTATTGCGCAGGAGTATTTTGTCTTTATAGGTGCAGTCGATGAAGATGTCCGGCGGCATATTTTCAAGCGCGCCGTAGAGCTTTCTCACCGCAAGCACGGCTTCGGCCCACCGCTCTGCGTCGTCCGGCAGCAGCAGCTGCGCGCCGTTTTCCTTTGTGCCGGGACGGTAAAGGATAAGCCGCACGACGGGCGTCCCCTCCTTCACCCCAGCCTGCACGTATTTGACGTAGGGCGCGAGTTTCAGCGCGTTGATCTGCGCATACCAGCGGGAGATGAGCGCGAGCGGGAGGCTCGAATTGAAGACGTTGCCCTCGGAGTTCGCCATATCTATCGGCGTGGCGCGGTCCGCGCCCCAGGCAAGCACGGCGCGTTTGGCCGCGCCGCCGGCGTCGACGAGATGGTTCTCCGCAAGCGAGGCGAGCCAGAGCTTGCCTTCTGAGGAGAGATACCAGAGGCGTCCGCCCCAGTAAACCCGGTAGACAGGGACGAGCGGGCGCGCGCTTACCAGAAATTCACCCCAGCCGGTGAGGGACACGTCGATCTCCACCGGATAGTAGGCCTCTATCAAATCTTTGTATTCTTTGCGGTGCAGCCAGAACGACGGCCAGAAGCGCTCGCGCTCCGACGGGATAGTCCCCCACAGCACGTACTGCGGGAGGGCGTTCGCAGGCTGCTGCTCTATGAGGCTGACGCGCGAGACTGCAAAGCGCGCCTCGGCGGCGGCGAGCAGCCCCGCTGCCAGCGCGCAGAGAATAAGCAGAATTTTTCTGAGCTTCCGCCTGCGTCTAAAACGCCCCAAAGAATTTGATTTCATATTCCAGCTTTATCCCGAACTTGTCGAAGACGCGCGCGCGGCACGCTTCGGCGAGGCTGAAAATTTCCGACGAGCTCGCGCCGCCGCGGTTTTCGATAAAATTCGCGTGGTGCTGCGAGACGGCGGCGTCTCCGACGGCGAGCCCCTTGCAGCCGCATTTGTCGAGAAGCAGCCCCGCCGGAGCCTGCGGCGGATTTTTAAAGACGCAGCCGGCCGTCTTCGCGCCTATCGGCTGTCCCTTTTTGAGAGATGAATAATGTCTTATATTGTTGATAATATTATCTTTCGTTGAAAACGGGATGCGCATGATCGCGCGGGTGATCATAAACGGCGCTTCGCTTCCCCACGGCGAGGCGCGGTAGCTCCAGTTGAGTTCGCCGGTCTCCCATACGCGAACCTCTCCATTTTGCGAGACCGTTTCAATTCTTTCGACAAGCGGCGCAAAGCTTACGCCTCCGGCCCCAGCGTTGCCGCAGAGCGCGCCGCCGACGGTGCCGGGGATTCCGGCAAGGAATTCGAGACCGCCGAGATTTTTTTCAACGGCGAGCGCGAGCAGCTTTTTTACAGAAAAGCCAGCCTCAATCTCCGCTTCGGCGAATCCGCGCGTTTCCGTCAATTTTATGCCGGTCATACGCGCGCAGGAGACGACGCCAGCTTCGAGCAGGCCGTCCTGAACAAGTACGTTCGACCCGCCGCCGAGCACATAGACCGCGCCATCCGACGCAGCGCCGGAACGCGCGAAAGCGGCGGCTTCGTCCGCCGAGCGCGGCGAAGCGAGCCAGAGGCATCGCCCTCCGCTGCCCCACGTATTGAGCTCTCTGAGAGAGAAGTTTTTGAAAACTTCGCAGCCCGCCATATCAGGCCGACATTTCCCCGAGCTTTTCGGCGATTTTCTGTCCCAGCGTGCCGACAGAGCCCGCGCCTATCGTCAGTATGATGTCGCCGGAGCGCGCCGCTTTGCAGACCGACGTGATGAGGTCGTCGAAGTTGCCTGAAAGCTCGTAATGCGAGCGCATATCGTCGGAGGCTGCGTCGAAGATGAGCTGCGACGAGACGCCCTCCATCGGACGTTCGTCGGAGCCGTATATGGGCAGTATAAACGCCCTGTCCGCGAGAGAAAGAGCCTCGGCGAACTCTTTGTACAGCGCCGCGGTGCGGCTGAAACGGTGCGGCTGAAAGACAGCCACGATACGGCGCTCCGGGAATATCCGCCGCACGGTGCTGAGCGTCGCGGAAATCTCGTTCGGATGATGCCCGTAGTCGTCGTAGATCATTATGCCGTTGACCTCGCCGGTCTTCTGAAGGCGGCGTTTAGCGCCCCGGAAGCTTTTCAGCCCCTTCAGTATCGCTTCGTGCGCGATTCCCATTTCATGCGCCGCGGCGTAGGCCGCGAGCGAGTTCAGCACGTTGTGCTCGCCGGAGACGGAAAGCTCGACTACACCAAAGTCTTCGCCGTCGTGGAAAAGCCTGTACGTAACGCCGCCCCCAGCGTGGTGGCAGACCTCGGCCGCGCCCCAGCTCCATGTGCGGCCCCAGCCGTATGTCTCTATAACCCCGTTCACCGAATATTCTTCGCGCAGGCGACGGATTCCTCCGTCCTCCATGCACATGATGATTTTTCCCTCTCTCTTGGAATTTGAGAGAAATTCGGCGAAGGCGTCCGTCACCGATTTAAACGTCATGTAGTGGTCGCGGTGGTCCCAGTCTATGTTCGTAATTACGGAAATTTCAGGATGGAAGTAGACGAACGAACGGTCGCTCTCGTCGAGCTCGGCGACCATATAGTCGCTCTGCCCGAGTTTCGCGTTCGTCCCTATCTGGAGCACGTCGCCGCCGATGGCTATCGTCGGGTCGGCCCCCGCCTCCTCGGCGATGAGCGAAATCATCGACGAAGTCGTCGTCTTGCCATGCGTCCCTGCGACGCCGACGCCGCGGCGGACGTTGAATATCTGGCTCAGCACCTCGGCGCGGCGCGAGACCTGTATCCCCTGCTGCCACGCCTTGAGTATCTCGGGGTGGTCATTCGGTATCGCGCTCGAATAGACGAGCACGTTCGGCATGAACTCGTCGATGTGCTTCGCTTCATGTCCTATAATTACAGGAATGTTACGCTCTTCGAGATGTTTTATATAAGAGGTCTTCACGGCGTCGCAGCCCGAGACCTTGCAGCCTATCTGGTCGAGCAGCAGAGCGAGGCCGCTCATGCCAGCGCCGCCGATGCCCATAAGGTGGATG
>DVKA01000265.1 GCA_018716365.1 Candidatus Caccocola faecipullorum | reverse complement strand
GACCTGCTCTCCCGGAGAACTTGCGGGCGGCCTTGAAGAACTCGGCGAAGAGATAGGCCTTATGATACGCTTCCAGCGTGAAGAAATCTTCGAAAGCATGCACAGGATATAGACGCGGCCATGATTACGAGAGCAGAAGCACGTCTGACGAACGAGATGATTCTTGAAGAAAATCTCGACGTCCGCACGATAACGATGGGTATCAACCTACTCGACTGCGCCGACCCCGACGAAAAGAAATTCTGCCAGAAGATATACGACAGGATAACGAAAATGGCGGAGAACCTAGTGCGCGTCGGAGACGAAATCGCGGTAGAGTTCGGAATCCCGATCGTCAACAAAAGAATCTCGGTAACCCCCGTCGCGATAGCTGCGGCCTGCTGCGAGACGGACAACTATGTGGAAATCGCGCGCACGCTCGACCGCGCGGCCGCCGAGGTGGGCGTCAACTTCATCGGCGGATTCTCCGCGCTCGTCCAGAAGGGGACGGCTGCCTCCGACCAGAAGCTCATCAACTCCATCCCAGAGGCGCTCGCCGTAACGGAGCGCGTATGCTCCTCCGTCAACCTCGGTTCGAGCCGTTCAGGCATCAACATGGACGCGGTGAAAGAGATGGGCGGCGTAATAAAAGAGACGGCCTTCCTGACGAAAGACAAAGATTCCCTCGGCTGCGCGAAATTCGTCGTCTTCTGCAACGCCGTCGAGGACAACCCATTCATGGCCGGGGCTTTCCACGGAGTAGGCGAACGCGACTGCGCGATAAACGTCGGCGTAAGCGGCCCCGGCGTCGTCAAGCGCGCGCTCGAAGAGGTGCACGGCGCGGACTTCGAAACTCTCTGCGAAACCGTCAAAAAGACGGCCTTCCGCATAACGCGCGTCGGCCAGCTCGTAGCGCGCGAAGCCTCGGAACGCCTCGGCGTGCCCTTTGGAATCATCGACCTATCGCTCGCGCCTACTCCCGCGATAGGAGACAGCGTCGCCGAGATACTCCAGCAGATGGGGCTTGAACGCGCCGGCGCGCCCGGCACGACCGCTGCGATAGCGATACTCAACGACAACGTCAAAAAAGGCGGCGTCATGGCCTCCTCCTACGTCGGCGGCCTGAGCGGAGCCTTCATCCCCGTCAGCGAAGACCACGGCATGATCGAAGCGGTCGAGGCAGGGGCTTTGACCCTCGACAAGCTCGAAGCCATGACCTGCGTCTGCTCCGTCGGCCTCGACATGATAGCGCTGCCCGGCGACACATCGGCCGAGACCATATCCGGCATAATCGCCGACGAAATGGCGATAGGCATGATAAACAACAAAACGACCGCGGTCCGCGTCATACCGGTCTACGGCAAGAGCGCGGGCGAGACAGTCACCTTCGGCGGACTTTTGGGATACGCGCCCATAATGCCGGTAAACAAATTCGACTGCTCCGCCTTCGTCAACCGCGGCGGCAGAATACCGGCGCCGATACACAGTTTCAAAAATTAAAGAAAAGAGAGCGTAATCACAATGGCGATAGCTGCGATAGTCGGCAGGCCCAACGTCGGCAAATCCTCGATATTCAACAGGATACTGGGAAAAAGAGCCGCGATAGTTGACGACCAGCCCGGCGTCACAAGAGACCGGCTCTACGGCGAAGCCGAATGGGCCGGCAAGAAATTCTACATAGTGGACACGGGAGGCATCCGTTCCGAAACGGAGCATCCCTTCATGGATTTAATCGAAAAACAGGTAGACCTCGCCGTCGATGAAAGCGGAGTGATAATCTTCGTAGTCGATGGAAAGACCGGAGTGACGCCGACGGACGCCGACATCGCGCACAAGCTGCGCCGGAGCGGCAAGCCCGTCGTCGTCGCGATGAACAAGCTCGACAGCCAGAACCTTGAAGACGCGATGATAGGAGAAGCCTACGGCCTCGGCTTCGAAGAAGTCGTCGGCGTCAGCGCGGAACACAACACAGGCTTCAACGAGCTGATGGACATCGTGGCCTCGAAGCTCGAAGACGACGAATTCGACGAAGAGACGGACGAAATCCGCGTGACGCTCGTCGGCCGTCCGAACGTCGGCAAGTCGAGCCTGCTCAACGCCTTCGCCGGAGAGGAGCGCTCGATGGTCAGCGACATAGCGGGCACTACGCGCGATGTCGTAGACTCCGTCGTCGAACTTGGCGGCAAAAAATTCCGCTTCCTCGACACGGCGGGGCTGCGCCGCAAAAGCCGCGTGAACTCCGCACTCGAATACTACTCAAACGTGCGCACCTATCAGGCGATAGACCGCTGCCACGTCGCGCTCGTTTTGCTTGACGCGCAGGATCTGCTCACCGAGCAGGACAAGCGGCTCGTCGGGCAGGTTCTCGAACGCGGCAAAGGGCTTATCCTCGTCGTAAACAAATGGGATCTGGCGCCGAAAGAAGAAAAAGTCGGAGACTCTGTAACGAAGAAGCTGATTGAAGAGCTTCCGCTCGCCGCCCATGCGCCGCGCGTATTCATCTCGGCACTCTCGGGCCGCAGCCTCGGCAAACTGCCTGAGATGATACTCAAGGTAGAGGAGAACCGCCGCCGCAGAATACCGACCTCCGAACTCAACCGCCTTGTAAAAGAAGTTCTGGTCTTCGACCGTATGCCGGGCGACGGGAAAGGCCACAGCCTCAAGGTCTTCTACTGCACGCAGGCCGACGGAGCGCCTCCGGCCTTCGTCTTCTTCGTCAACAATCCCGAGCTTTGTTCGAGAAGCTTCAAGCGGCGTTTGGAAAATTTACTGCGAGAGATGGCCGATTTCTCGGGAGTCCCGATAAAAATTTTCCTGAGAAGCAAGAACTAACGTAAAATCGCTGACAGTGCTGATTTTTTTAATGTCAAGGTCTTGACGGAGGCGGCTTTTATCTGTATAAATGCTATGTACTGCGTTAAGGCGGTTCAAATTTGAATGGAGGTGGCATTGCGGTGACAAAGACAGACCTCATCAACATC
>DVKA01000264.1 GCA_018716365.1 Candidatus Caccocola faecipullorum | reverse complement strand
ACCATGAAATTGGGTTAGAGATTATGCTGTTAGGGGTATCAACATTATGAACGCTAGAGAGTGTGCTCACACGCTCGCGTTCATAATCAACTTCTTTTAGGTGAAATTTAAAATTACATGACAGAATCACCGCGCCGTTCTACTTCAGCAGGTTCCCGTCCTCGAAGTAGTCTATTTTCATTGCGCGGCGGACGTCGGCGAGGGTCTCGGCGGCTTTTCTTTCGGCGACTTCGCTGCCTTTGCGCAGTATCTCGCAGACTTCGGGGAGGCGCGCTTCCCATTCTTTGCGGCGCTCGCGTATCGGGCGCAGCTCTTCCTGCATTACGTTGTTGAGGAATTTCTTGACCTTCACGTCGCCGAGGCCGCCGCGCTGGTAGTGCGCCTTCAGTTCGTCGAGGCCCGCGTACTCGGGCAGGAACTGCTCGAAATATTCGGGGCGGCAGAAGGCGTCGAGGTAGATGAATACGGGGTTGTCCTCGATGTGGCCAGGGTCCTGCGCGCGGATGTGCAGCGGGTCGGTGTACATCGACATGACCTTCTGGCGTATCTCCTCCGGCTCTTCGGAGAGGTAGATGCAGTTGCCGAGCGACTTGCTCATCTTCGCCTTGCCGTCGGTGCCGGGCAGGCGCAGGCAGGCCTGATTGTCGGGGAGCATGATGTCCGGCTCGGTGAGCGTCTCGCCGTAGACGGCGTTGAATTTATGGACGATTTCGCGGCACTGTTCGAGCATCGGCGCCTGATCCTCGCCGACGGGGACGACGGTCGCGCGGAAGGCCGTGATGTCCGCCGCTTGGCTTATCGGGTAGCAGAAGAAGCCGACTGGGATGCTCGCCTCGAAGTTGCGCATCTGGATTTCCGCCTTGACGGTCGGGTTGCGCTGGACGCGCGAGACCGTGACGAGGTTCATGTAGTAGAAGGTCAGCTCCGTCAGCTGCGGTATCATCGACTGGATGAAGATGGTCGATTTCTCAGGGTCGATGCCGCAGGCGAGATAGTCGAGCGCTACTTGGAGGATGTTGCTGCGGACTTTCTCGGGGTGCTCCGCGTTGTCGGTGAGCGCCTGCGCGTCGGCTATCATTATGTAGATTTCGTCGAATTTCCCGGAGTTCTGGAGCGTCACGCGGCCCTTGAGCGAGCCTACGTAATGTCCCACGTGGAGGCGGCCCGTCGGACGGTCGCCGGTCAATATTATCTGTTTCATCGTCTGCTCCTTCTGACAATTTATTCCGCCCGCCGCGTCTTTGCGCGAGGGCTTTTAATTCGCGTCGGTTACGGGCGTTTCCCGAAGAAAAGCGCCGTTATGAATTATATTGTGAAAAGGCGGCTGTATCAACACCGCGCGGCGCGGAAGCGAAAACGACGGCCGCGGACCGGCGTCCGCACCTCGCACGCGCCGCACGCCGGGCGGATAAATCTTTCGCTGCGGCACGAACGGCCGGAATTTTGCATGAAAGCGGAGGCTTTGCCGCGCTCATGGTTTTTGCCGAAGTTTTTGCGGCGGCCTTGACTTTGGTACGAATTCGTACTACATTAACTCGCGCGGTTCGGATTCGTACCAAGGAGGATGAATCTATGGCTGACGGATACGATTTGGTGCGCCGGCTTGGAATGGCGGCGGTCAGGATGGACGGAGCTTATTATATGTGCGCGAAGAAGTTCGGCGTGAAGGAGAATATGCTCGACCTTCTCTATGCGCTCGACGACGGCGCGCCGCACACGCAGAAGCAGATCTGCGGCGACTGGCTGATGCCGAAGACTACGGTGAACACGAGCGTCAAGGAGCTCGTCGCGGCGGGCTGCGCGGAGCTGCTCCCCGCGGAGGGCGGGCGCGAGAAGACTATCCGCCTGACGGAGAAGGGCCGCCACCTTGCGGAGGAAATTATGGGCGGCGTCCACGCGGCGGAGCAGGCGGCGCTTGCGAAGACCGTCGAGAAATTTTCCGAAGAGTTCATAGCGGCGCTGGAATGTTACGCCGAGCATTACTGCGCCGAGATAGACAAGCTTCCGGCGCGCGGAAAGGAGGAGCGGCTGGCGTGAAAGGCGATATGCACGATTTCTTCGCAAAGACGCGCCCAGCGCGGCTCTTCGCCGCCGTAGCTCTGCCGGGCGCGATAAGCATGCTCGCTTCGTCGCTCTACGCCTGCGTAGACGGCGTGCTCGTCGGGCGATTTCTCGGCTCGACGGCCTTCGCGGCGCAGAGCTTTATATTTTCCTTCGTCGTCATAAATTTCGCGCTCGCCGACCTCATAGGCGTCGGCTCCGCCGTGCCCATCTCGATAAGCCTCGGACGCGGCGAGGATGAGCAGGCGAACAACATTTTCTCATGCGCCTGCGCGATGATAGTCGCGGCGGGAGCCGTCGTAGGCGCCGCGCTGTTCTTCGCGGCTCCGCTCATAGCGCGGCTGATGGGCGCGGATGGAGAGCTGGCGCGCCTCGCGGTCGAATATCTGCGCGTATACGCGATATGCTCGCCGCTTACGACGATAATCTTCGCCGTGGACAACTACCTGCGCGTCTGCGGCTACGTGCGCGGCAGCATGGCGCTCAACATCTTCATGTCCGCGATCAGCTGCTCGCTCGAATTCCTCTTCCTCGGCGTCTTCGGCTTCGGGATATGGGGCGCGTCGCTCGCGACCTGCCTCGGCATGATGATAAGCGCCGCGATAGCATTCGCGCCCTTCTTCCTCGGCAGGGCGCAGCTGCGCTTCCGCCGGCCGCGCTTCAGCTTCGCGATGACGCGGCGCATAGTCGCGGCGGGCGCGCCGAACTTCCTGAACAACATCGCGGGGCGCGTCACCTCTATAATGATGAACATGCTGCTGATACGCCTCGGCGGCGCGGACGCCGTCTCCGTCTACGGAATCCTGATGACCATCGAATATCTCGTACTCGCGCTCTGCTACGGCCTATGCGACGGCCTTCAGCCCGCCGTCGGCTACAACTGGGGTGCGGGGCGCTACGGCCGCGTCAAGGCGATAGAAAAATACTGCTTCGCTTCGAGCGCGGCAGTCTCGCTCACATCGGCGGCCGTGATATTCATATTCCCGGCGCAGATAGCCTCGCTCTTCATATCGAACGCAGGCCCGGCCTTCACAGAAACGGCCGTCTACGCGATGCGTCTCTTCAGCGCGACATACCTGCTGCGCTGGTTCTCCTTCGCTACGCAGAGCTACATGCTCGCCGTAGAACGCCCCGCGGGCGCGACCGCAATATCGCTATCGACGGCCCTTATCTTCCCAGTGCTCCTGATATTCCTGCTCCGCCCGCTCGGCCTCACCGGCCTCTGGCTCAACTTCGCGGGCACGGCGCTGCTCGCCGCGCTCCTCTCGCTCGAAGTCCTGCGCCGCTTCAAAAAAGAACTGCGCGCCATCGCGCTGACAAGAATGCTGAAAAAGGGGGCGGAACGGTAGGGAAACGCTGGACTGGCGTACACTACAGGATAAATTATCCGCCGCGGCGGCAGACGGTGCGTTTCGCTCAGGCCGGCGTGGTGTTGTAAAAATCGCGCGGCTTCGCGGGGACTTTGTGAGTTCCTCGCGGAGCCGCGCTTTTTTGTGATGGAAGGAAAGTTTACAGCGTTACGCCGTCTTTGAAGATGGCGATTTCGCGGAAGCCCATCCGTTCGCTTTTCGTCTGTTCGCCGCCCGCTACGCGGAGGACGAGGGCGAAGAGGCGCTTCGCGGCTTCCGTTATCGGCTCGCCGTCGGCGATGGGGCCGGCGTCGAAGTCTATCCAGCCCGATTTTTTCGCG
>DVKA01000263.1 GCA_018716365.1 Candidatus Caccocola faecipullorum | reverse complement strand
GCCGCGAAGGTCTTCCCTGAACTTGCCGGAAAGGACGTCAACGTCATAATCTGGACGACGACGCCGTGGACGCTTCCCGCCTCGATGGCGGTCGCCGTTCATCCTCGCTACGACTACGGCTTCTACGAGTGCGGCGGCAAGGTCTACCTCATCGCCGTCGGACTCAAGGCCGAGGTCGAGAAGGCGACGGGGCTTGAGCTCGGCGAGCCTGTCCTGGTCTGCAAGGGACAGCAGCTTGAGCTTTCGCTTGCAAAACACCCGTTCTACGACAGAGCTGTTCCTTTCGTACTCGCCGACTATGTCACGCTCGACTCCGGTACCGGATGCGTCCACACCGCCCCCGGCCACGGAAGCGACGACTATGAGACGGGCGTCCGCTACGGCATAGAGGTTTACAACCCCGTAGACCCGACGGGACATTATTACGCCGATACTCCGATTTTCGGCGGCATGTCGCTCGCCGAGGGCGAGAAGAAGGTCTTCGAGCTTCTCGAAGAATCGCGCCGCCTGCTCGGAAAACTGAAAATCACGCACTCTTACCCGCACTGCTGGCGCTGCAAGAAGCCGGTCATTTTCCGCGCGACGGATCAGTGGTTCGTAGCCGTCTCGGAATTCCGCGATCAGGCGCTCAAGTGCATCGACGAAGTAAAATGGATTCCCGACTGGGGCAAGGACCGCATCACGAACATGGTGCGCGACCGCTCAGACTGGTGCATCAGCCGCCAGCGTACGTGGGGCGTTCCGATACCGGCCTTCTACTGCGAAGACTGCGGCGAGGTCATCCTCACGGGCGACCGCGTGCGCCGCGTCGCGGAGAAGGTGCGCGAGCACGGCAGCGACTGCTGGTGGACAATGACGCCGGAAGAGCTCGTCGGCGACCTCGCTGTATGTCCGAAGTGCGGGAGCAAACATCTGCGCAAAGACTCCGACATCATGGACGTATGGTTCGATTCCGGCACGAGCCACTCCGCCGTCCTCGACAACTGGGAGGACCTCAGCTGGCCCGCCGACCTCTATCTTGAGGGCAGCGACCAGCACCGCGGCTGGTTCCAGACCTCGCTGCTGAACAGCGTCGCCACGCGCGGCACGGCCCCTTACAGGATGGTCCTGACGCACGGCTTCATAATGGGCCCAGACGGACAGAAAATGTCGAAATCTCTCGGCAACGTCATGAAGCCGGAGAAAATAATCGAAAAGAACGGCGCGGACATACTTCGCCTGTGGGTCGCCTCGTCCGACTACCGCGGCGACGTGCGCATCTCCGAAGAGATATTCCGCAACCTCATTGAATCCTACCGCAGAATCCGCAACACCGCGCGCTTCCTGCTGGCGAACCTCGCCGGCTTCAACCCGGCCGAGGATATGCTGCCGCACGACGAGCTCGCGCCGGTCGACCAGTACATACTGCTCAAGCTTGAGCGCCTGCGTTCGCGCGTGACGGCTGGCTTCGACGATTACGAATTCCATCAGCCGATGACGCTGATCCACCAGTTCTGCGACAACGAGCTCTCGTCGTTCTACATCGACGTGAGCAAGGACAAGCTCTACGCAGACGCGGAGCACGCGAAGAGCCGCTGCTCGATACGCACCGTTATGTGGCAGGTGCTGGAGACCATCACGCAGATGATGTCGCCGGTCCTTTCGTTCACTGCGGAAGAGATTTGGCAGAAGATGCGCGAGATGGATCCGACGCTGCCGAAGAGTGTCCTGCTCGCCGACTGGCCCGAGCCGCTCGCGGAGGGCATCGACCCCGCCGTCGAGGAGGAGTGGGACCTTCTGCTTATGGCGCGCCAGGGCGTTCTGCGCGGCCTTGAGGCGGCGCGCGGCAAGGGCATCATCGGCCATCCGCTCGACGCCGACGTTCAGGTGAAGCTCAGCGACTACTATAAGCCGCTCGCGGGCAAGATAAGCGACGAGACTTGGGAGAACATCCTAATCGTCTCCGGCTGCCGCGTCGTCGATGAAGTCTCCGGCGCGGAGAACGTCTACGAAGACGAGACGACGGGCCTCACCGTCGGCGTCAGCAAATCGAAGGACGAGAAATGTCCGCGCTGCTGGAAGCACCGTCACGAAGTCGCGGAAAAGGGCATCTGCGACCGCTGCGCCGATGTCGTCGGAAAATAACGAAGAGCTGTTAAATAACGGACTAGAAGAAGAGGGGGAGGGCGCGTCGTCCGCTCCCTCTTCTTTTCAGGAATTTGCGATAGAGGCGGAGCTTGACGGCCACAGGCTGGATTTCGCGCTCTCGCGCCTAATGGGCGTAAGCCGCGGATACGCGCAGAAGCTTATCAAGGAGGGGAACGCGAAGCTGACGCCAGAGCGGCGCATAAAGCCCTCCGTCAAAGTCGCAGAAGGCGACGCACTCGGCGTCGTCGTGCCCCCAGCGGAAACTCTCGACCTTGAGCCGCAGGATGTGCCCTTCGATGTGGTCTACGACGACGAGGATATAATCGTCGTCAACAAGCCCGCGGGACTCGTCGTCCACCCCGCGCCGGGCCATTGGAGCGGTACGCTCGTCCACGGGCTTTTGTTCCGCTATCCCGACTTGGGCGCGCTCAACGGCGTTCAGCGCCCCGGCATAGTACACAGGCTCGACGCGACGACCTCGGGGCTGATGGTCGTCGCGCGCAACGGCCTGGCGCAGGAAGGGCTTTTCAAGGATTTCAAGGAAAGGCGCGTGCATAAGGAATACCTCGCGCTCTGCTGGGGCCAGCCGCCTCGCGCGGAAGGCTCCGTAAAATATCCGATAGGGCGCGACCCGTACAGCCGCCTGAAAATGGCCTGCGTCGAGGACGGACGCGAGGCCTGGACTGATTATAAAAAGCTCTGGAGCTTCGGCGGGAAATCGTTCGTAGTATGCCGCCTTCACAGTGGACGGACTCACCAGATAAGGGTGCATATGCAGGCGCTTCGCTGTCCGCTCGTCGGAGACAGGCTCTACGCGCCGTCGCGCCCTTCGCCCTTCGGCACTGAGCGCGTATTCCTGCATTCGTGGAGGCTCGGCTTCACACATCCGCGCACTCGCAAGGAGATGAACTTCGTCCAGCCGCTGCCGCCGGAGCTTATAAATTATCTCAAAGAGCTGCGCGCGGGGACGCCCTCTATTTAGGCGCTTTTTCGCTCCACAGCGCCGGTTCTCCGGTAATCGTTGAAAATTCCTTATAGGTTACGTTCGCTTCGCCGCCGCGTATCGGGCTGACATATTTGCGTCGCGTGTAGTCTACGCGGTGGCGAGGCTCGTTTTTCGCCTTGCTGTAAAAAACTGCTAGCGAGGCGCAGAAGGCCGCGAGCTCTTCAAATTCTCCGTCCGTCAGCGCGGCGTTTGCGCGCATTATGACGTGCGCGCCGGGGATGCCTTGCGCGTGAAACCACCAATCCTCGGGCGAGGCGAAGCGGAATGTCAGCCAGCGGTTGCCCTTTGCGGAAAGCCCCGCGCATACGATGGCCTTTTCAAATTCAAAACGGACGTGCGGCGGAAGCTGCGGCTCTTTTTTGCCTCCGCGTTTCTGCTGTGGCTTCGCCATGCCTAGCTCCTCTTCGAGCATCACGAGCGCCTGCGCGTCGTCTACCGACGATGCGAGAGCCAGCTCTTCGCGCAGGTCGTCGAGCTCCTCCTCGACCTTCTGTACGAGCGACGCGGCGCGCTCCTGCGCCGAGACGATTTTTTTGTATTTAGCGAAATACGCGGCCGAGTTCTGCGACGGCGATATGCGCGGATCGAGCGGAACTCTATGAGAAATTTCATTCCCCTCCGCGTCGTAGCCGGTCAGCTCCGCTTCAGAAACGCCGTGTCTGATATTCCACATATTGGCGACGATGAGCTCGCCCCACAGCTTAAAGCGCGCGGGGCTTTCGTCGGCGAGCAGGCTGTTGATGTCGCCGAGCTGGCGCTCGCGGCGCGTTATCTCTTTTTCTATGTGCTTGACTATATTTTTGCGGCGGTTTTCGATTGTGCCGTCCTTCATCGGCGCGAGCGCGATGAGCGCGCCCGTCGAGCTATCGGGCAGTTTTTCGGCCTCCGGCAGAAGCTCCGGCAGCGCCGTAACGTATTTGCCAATCTTCTGCGCCGTCATCGGCGCGCTCGAATCGTCGTAAAGCCCGCGAAGATATTCCGCGGCGAGCCCTGCGGGGTAGGCGGCGAGGATTTTCAGCAGCGGCCTGCCGACGCCCGCGACCTTCGTCAGCGTGTCCTCGCGCGGCGCGGCGAGCCATTCTTCGAGCGCCGTGCCTCCGAAGAGCGGCGGCATATGGTACGGCACGCCGGGCAGCACGGTGCGGAAGCTGTTGTCTGCGGGGTGGATGTGCTTCGCCGTCTCTATTATCAGGCCGTTCTCGTCCGTCATGACGAGGTTGCTGAATCGCTCCATTATTTCGAGCACGATCCGCCGCTCAGTCGAGAAGCCCGCGCCTATCGTCTTTCTGAAGGTGAATTCGAGAATTCTGTCGCGGTGGAGCTGCGCGACTGAGACGAGCTGCGCGCCGGTCAGGTGGCTCTTGACTGCGTTAGTTATCGGCGGCGTCTGGCGCGAGGCGGCGAGCAGCGATTTTTTGTCGCGCGCGCCTATCGCGGCCGCGCCGCAGTTCTGCGCGCCCCACGAAAGCAGCAGCTCCGCGCCGCCAGCGAGAGAGATTATCACTGCGCTTCCGCCGCCCTCGACGCGCTGGACGCGGCGGCCCGCAAGCGCCGACAGCTCGCGGCTCCAACTCCATATAAGTTCTGGACCGAAGGACAAAACGATACCTCCAAACATAATCTTTCGACGAAATTATACATCATCGGAATTTTTCTAACGTCAACTATAAAAATATAAGATAGTTGACACCATAATATCCTTGTGTCATACTATCGCAGCATTTAAGTTGACAAAGGAGGGTGACGAATGCCGAACGCGGGAAACAGAAGCAGGGATATGGCGCTCGTCGCGCTCTTCGCGGCGCTGACTGCGGTCGGGGCCTTCATCAGAATTCCCGTGCCGGTGGTGCCGTTCACGCTGCAATTTCTGTTTACGAATCTCGCAGGGCTTCTGCTCGGCGCGAAGCGCGGCGCGGCGGCCGCCTGCGTTTACATGGCGGCTGGTCTGCTGGGCGTCCCCGTCTTCACGCAGGGCGGAGGGCCGTGGTACGTGATGAATCCGACCTTCGGCTACATCGCCGGCTTTGCGGCTGGCGCGTGGCTCGCGGGCTTTATTGTCCAAAAATGCCAAAAGAAGAGCTTCGCCCTGCTTCTTGCCGCGAGCTTTGCGAACATCGCCGTAGTCTACCTTTTCGGCGTCGTTTATTACTGGTTCGCCGCGTCCTACTTCGCCGGCTCGCCCGTCGCCGTTTCAGCGCTCCTGCTCTACGGCGTTGCGCTCGCCGCGCCCGGCGATATTGCGCTCTGCTTTGTGTCGGCGGCGCTTGCGGCGAAAATTCTCCCACGCATCGGAGGCGGCGGTCTGTAATGAAAATTGAAGAGCTCAAAGAAAAAATAATGTCGGGCGAAAGCATAACGAAGGATGAGGCTCTGTCGCTCGAAAGCGCTGACGTTGAAGAGCTGTCGCTCTCGGCCGACGAAATACGCCGACGCTTCGCGGGCGGAAACTTCGACGCCTGCACGATAATCAACGCGAAGAGCGGCCGCTGTACAGAAAACTGCAAATTCTGCGCCCAATCCGCCGCCTATCATTCCGGTGCTAAGGAATATCCGCTGATAAGCACGGATAAAGCGTTACGCGAGGCGCGCCGCAACGAAGAGCGGGGCATAGGACGTGTCGCGCTGGTGACGTCTGGAAGAAGGCTCAGCGCGGCTGAAGTTGATAAAGTCTGCGAGATATACGCGGCTCTGCGCGAAAAATGCGGAATCAGCCTCTGCGCCTCGCACGGCCTTCTCGATTACGAAGATTTTGTGAAGCTTCACGCGGCAGGCGTGACCAGAATCCACAACAATCTTGAAACCTCGCGCCGCAACTTCCCGAACGTCTGCACGACGCACACATACGACGGCAAAATCGCCGCGATAAAGGCCGCTGTGCAGGCGGGGCTGGAAGTTTGCAGCGGCGGCATAATTGGTATGGGGGAGAGCTTTGCGGACCGCATAGATATGGCCTTCGAGCTGCGCGGCCTCGGCGTGAAGTCCGTGCCGCTCAACGTGCTGAACCCGATTCCCGGCACGCCCTACGAAAATCTTCCGCGGCTTGGATATGACGATGTGCGCCGCGCCGCTGCGCTCTTCCGCTTCGTGCTTCCCGACGCGGCGATACGCATGGCGGGCGGGCGCGGCCTGCTCCCAGACAGGGGGCGCGCCGCCTTCCGCTCGGGCGCGAACGCCGCAATATCTGGCGATATGCTGACCACCGCTGGAATATCCGCCAAGGAGGACATGAAGATGGTAAAAGAACTCGGTTACGAGGTAAAAAGGCCGTGAGCCGCGCGCTTTTCATAACGGCGACCGGGACGGACGTGGGTAAGACCTACGTTACGGCGCTGGCTGTGAAGCGGCTGCGGGACGCGGGAATCGACGCGGGCTACTACAAGGCGGCGCTCAGCGGAGCGGAAGAACGCTGCGGAAAACTCGTCCCCGGCGACGCGGATTTCGTAGCGCGCGCAAGCGGCATGAGGGAGCCGCCCGAGAGCCTCGTCTCCTACGTTTACAAAAAACCGCTCTCGCCGCACCTCGCGGCGCAGATCGAAGGCAATCCGCCGGAGCTTAACGTAATAAAGCGCGATTTCACCCGCGCGCTTGAAAAATACGACTATCTCTGCGTCGAGGGCTGCGGCGGAATCGTCTGCCCGATACGCTGGGACGGACAGAAAATCATGCTCGAAGACATAATCAAAACCTGCGGCCTATCCGTCGTAATAGTCGCGCCCTCCGGCCTCGGCTCCATAAATTCCGCAGTTTTGACCGTCGAACACGCGCGCGCCGCGGGTATCGAAGTCCGCGGAATAATCATGAACAACTACGACGAAAGAGAAATTATGCACAGAGACAACAAATACATGATAGAGGCCCTGACGGGCGTCCGCGTCACAGCCTGCGTAAAGCGCGGCGACAGTGAGCTGGACGTTCCCGTTGATGAACTTTGCGGTCTTTTCAGGGAGGCGGCGAATTGACGCTTGAAGAGAGAGATTTGCGGCACATCTGGCACCCGTGCTCGCAGATGAAAGACTACGAGGAGCTGCCGCCGATTCCGATAGAGCGCGGGCGCGGCGTGCGCCTCTACGACGTTTACGGCAAAGAGTACATCGACATAATCAGCTCGTGGTGGTGCAACCTGCTGGGGCACTGCAACCCGGCGGTAAACGCCGCGGTCATTGAGCAGATAGAGCGCCTAGAACATGTGATATTCGCCAACTTCACACACGAGCCTGCAATACGGCTATGCGAGGAACTTTCTGAAATTATGCCGCGCGGCCTGACGAAGTTCAATTTCTCCGACAACGGCTCTGCCTCCGTCGAATGCGCGCTCAAAATGGCCTTCCAGTACCAGCATCAGACGGGACGTCCAGAAAAGACGAAATTCATCTGTCTGACGGAGGGCTATCACGGCGAGACGATAGGCGCGCTTTCCGTCGGCTGCCTCGACCTATACGCGAAGATATACAAACCGATGCTCATGGACGTAGAGCGCATTCAGGCCCCTGACTGCTACCGTTGCCCCTGCGGCAGAGAGCGCGGAAACTGCGCGGTAGAATGCTTCGCCTTCGCGGAGCGGCTCTTCGAGGAGCACGCCGCCGAATGCTGCGCCGTCATAGTCGAGCCGCTGCTTCAGGGCAGCGCGGGCATGAGGATATATCCCGCCGAATATTTGACGAAGCTTCGCGCGCTCTGCGACGAATACAACGTCCTGCTCATCGCCGACGAAATAGCGACGGGCTTCGGACGCACTGGAAAGATGTTCGCCTTCGACCACGCAGGCGTAAGCCCGGACATAATGTGCATATCGAAGGGGCTGACCGGAGGCTATATGCCTATGGCGATAACCGTCGTTACAGATAAAATTTACAGCGCCTTCTACGCCGGCTACAGCGAGGGTAAAGCCTTCATGCACAGCCATACGTACAGCGGCAACCCGCTAGGCTGCGCCGCGGCGCTCGCCGTGCAGAAGATACTGCGAGAGGAAAAGATAATAGAAAAAGCCGCGCCGCGCGCAGAATATCTGAACAATCTGCTGAACGAGACCTTCGCCGCGCATCCGAACGTTGGAGAGATACGGCACATCGGGCTTATAAACGCGATAGAGCTGGTCGAAGACAAGAAAACGAAAAAGCCGTTCAGCGGCGAAAAACGCCTAGGCTACGCCATTTACAGAGAAGCGCTGAAACGCGGCCTGATCCTGCGCCCGCTCGGCGACGTCATATATTTCAACCCGCCGCTGATAATAAACGAACAGGAGATAGACGAAGCCGTAATCCGCGCGAGAGAGGCGCTGCGTGCCGTGCTCGGATAACCGGCGCGCAGCGCCTCCGCCTCCGGCATTACGCGGCGGAACGGGAAATTTGCAGAATTTTTTCAGAAGCTGGAAACAAGTCCTGAATATATAAAAAAATGGAAATCCGGTTTTTACGCCGGATTTCCATTTAAGCCATAAAAATGGCGGTCCTAACGAGATTCGAACTCGTGTCGCCGCCTTGAAAGGGCGGTGTCCTAGGCCTCTGGACGATAGGACCGCAAGTGGTGAATCGCCCGGGACTTGAACCCGGGACACCCGGATTAAAAGTCCGGTGCTCTGCCAACTGAGCTAGCGATTCACTCGCGCATCACGAGGAGATATTTTACATCATTTTATGGTTTTGTCAACAGGTTATTTTTCGCCGTTTATTTTTTACGCGTCTGAGCGTTCAAAGCCGCGGCGATGCACGGAGCATAATTTGAAGAAACTGAGCTAAAACGGTCAAAATATGGCGGCGGCCCGGATTGGTTTTTTGCTATGATAAAATGGCAGAAATGGCAAAAACAGAAGAAAAAGCTGAGTATGCAGTCTTCGACGGGACGAGAGGATAGATTCTATTTTGCAGAGGGGATGGAAGATATGGATATTTCTTCTTTGATTTCGGATAAAGTGCGTTCTATTCCTACGCCTAAGATGGCGGCGTTCTTCAACCTTCCGCCGGACGTCATATCCCTCGGGCTTGGCGAGCCCGGTTTCTCCACATCGTCGGCGACGGGGCAGGGCGCGATAGAAGCCATACGCTCCGGCAGGACCTTTTATCCTCCCAGCAACGGCTACGTAGAGCTGAAAGAAAAAATTTCCGAATACCTCGCCGGGCGTTTTAATATTTTTTATTCTAAAGACGAGGTGCTGCTTACGCCGGGCTCGTCCCTCGGCCTCGACGATACGATAAGGGCTTTCGTCTCCGACGGCGACGAAGTCCTGCTCCCGAAGCCAGCCTATGGATTTTACGCAACACTGGTGAGGCTCTCGGGCGGAGTGCCGGTCTTCGTGCCTACCTACGAGCGCAACGGATGGGCGCTCGACGCGGCGGACGTCGCGGCGGCGATAACGCCGAGGACGAAACTGCTGATACTCAATTATCCGAACAACCCTACCGGAAGCGTAATGTCCGACGCGCAGTTTGCGAAGATAGCGGACGTTATAAGGGATAAGGACATTATCGTGATCTCAGACGAAGTTTACGCCGAGTTCGTCTACAACGGACGCCACTGTACGATTCTGCACCAGCCGGGAATGCGCGAGCGCACGGTCTTTATTTCCGGCTTCTCAAAATCCATGGCGATGACGGGCTGGCGGCTCGGTTATCTCTGCGCGCCGGAGGAACTGCTCGCTCCGATTGCGATGATAAACGCGGCGACGGTGATGTGCGCGCCGGGCGTGGCTCAGGCCGCAGCGCTCCGCGGGCTTGAAGAGGGACGCGGCGAGATAGAGATGATGGCGAAGGAGTACCGCGCGCGGCGCGATTATATCTGTGAGCGCGCCCGCAGGCTCGGCTGGCGGTGCAGCCCTCCGAACGGCGCGTTCTACCTCTGGGCCGACGTGTCGCCGTCGGGCTGGACGGCGGAGGAGCTGGTGCATACGCTCATCAGGGAATGCAAGGTGGCGCTGATGCCAGGAACGATCTTCGGCGAAGATTACACGAACTTCGTCAGGATAACTTATTCATACGACATGGAGACCATTAAGGAGGCCATGAACAGGATAGAAACTTTCCTCTCGCGCCGTCACGAAGCCGGCAGAGAGGCGTAGTCTGGCGGCGGATATAAAAAGTCGGAACGGCGGGAAACGTGTTAAAATGTCTCCCGCCGTTTTTCTATGCGAAGAGCCGGCGCAAAGGAGGAGAATAGAATGGATTTTGACGCGCATGAGTGGTGCACAGAATTTCTGCGGAAGCTGAAGGAAGCATTCGGCAGTGGGCTTGTCTTTGCCGGGCTTCAGGGAAGCCGCGGACGCGGAGAGGCGACGGAAGAGAGCGACATCGACCTGGTCGTCGTATTGAAAGAGCTCGCGCCGCGCGAGCTGAGCCTTTACGCCGAAGCTCTTGCTTCGATGCCGTTCGCTGAAAAGGCCTGCGGCTTTATCTGCGGAGAGGAAGAACTGTGCGCGTGGAGCGCGTCGGAATTGTTCCTGCTCTGCCACGACACAGAGCCGCTTTACGGTTCACTTGACTTCATCGTCCCGCTTGCAGGCGGCGGCGCGGCTGACAAGGCGCTCAAGGACGGAGCCTGCACGATATACCACGGATGCTGCCACAACAGGCTTTACGAAAAAAGTATGGACATGCTGGGCGCGCTCTATAAATCCGCGTTTTTCACGATGCGGGTGAAGCGCTGGCGCGAGACGGGGCGTTTCGTCAAAAAGCTGAGCGAACTCGCCGCCGGCGCGGAGGGCGACGACAGGAAAATTCTTGATACCTTCGCAGACTTCCGCACTGGACGCGCGCGCGAGGAAGATTTCATAAAATTGTCAGAGGCGCTCATAAAATGGAGCGCCGGCGTAATCCGCAGCTGCTGACGGGCGCGGCACCGCCGGCGGAATTTTAATCCCATAGTCGTTTATTTTTGCTTATATAGTAGGTCAGGGAAAGACAGAAATATTTCTTTGTCTTTTCTTGACCTTTTTGTTGT
>DVKA01000262.1 GCA_018716365.1 Candidatus Caccocola faecipullorum | reverse complement strand
GCCCGCCGCGCAAAACGGGATATATTTTTAGCGCGCTATGCCTTATACTTAAAGGCACGAATACTGCGAGCGGGTGGTGTCTGATATGCCGAAGGGAACTCCGTCCCTGTTGTACAGCGCGCCGTGCGAAGATGGCTTCGACGCTGAAAAATTTTTCTCGTTGGCGCGCTCCGTCCTGTCCAACGTCTCCGCTGGAGACGGACGGATACGCTCCGGCCGCCACATTCCGCGCGGATTCAAAAATCTCGTCTCGTCTTACAAAATAATAGGCAGCCATTCGCCGCTAATGGGCGGCGGCAGGATAGACGTCGCCGTCGTAAAGCTGTGCCCGGGCGTTGAGATCACCGCCTGCACGGAAGAACACCTGCTGAAATTCGTCGAGGCCTGCGCGGCCTCGGAGGACTGCGGCGGCGTGCTCGCCTGCGTTCCGCCTGCGGGCGGCTGGCGTGGGCTCGTCGCGCTCGCCGTATCGTCGCCGGTCAAGAGCGTCGCCGTCCCGCCGGAGCTTATGGATTTCATCTGCGCCGAGGGGCTCAAGATGTACATCCACAAAAGCTGCAGCCTCAGCGAAGCCGCGCTCGACGGCTACGTATCCGACGACAGGATACTCTTCGACGACAGTCTGGTGCGGCTGCACGCGGCGCAGATCGACGAAGCGCTCGCCGCAATGCGCTTCTGCGACGTAGCCGCCTCGGACGGGAAAATAGCGCTCGCATTCGTTGAAAAGCTCGCCGGAGCGCGCGTAAAGCTCAACAAATACCTCGGAACCGCGGGGCGGAGCGCCGGTAAGTTCGCCGCTGAATTTATCAGGAAAGGCCTTTGCGCTACGGACTGTTCGGCTGCGGCGCTCGACGCGCTGCGCGCCGCGCTCATGCTGAAATACGGGGCTGCGCCGGCGGACGGACATTTCGCGTGGGGCAGCGTCCTCGTCGACGGCGTCATGGACGGCGATCAATTCGACCTCATAATCTCAAAACCTCCGCACGTCCGCGGCGAACACTTCTCGTCAATAAAGCCGCTGCTCGGCGGCTACGCGTCGTCGCAGTTCGGAGCGGACCTGTACTGCTACTACGTAGAAAAAGCCGCTGCGATGCTCTCTCCTGGCGGGAGCGCCGTCATGCTGGTCTCCAACAAATGGATGAAATCGCGCTACGGCGAGGGGTTGCGCCGCTTCTTCGCGCTGCGCCCGCCGCGTATGGTCGCGGACCTCGGCAGCGCGCCGCAGATAACGGGCTCCGCGATGCCGCTCTGCGTGCTCTCATTCTATAAAGAGGCCGTGCACGACGAGCCGGTCCTCGTGATAGAGGCCGAAGGCGCGTGGAACGGCCTGCCGCGCGGCCGCGCTTCCGTGCAGCCCTACGTTCGCGGCGCGGAAGAGCTCGGCGAAGCGCCGTGGAACTTCACCGAAGGCGACAAAAAAAGCCTCGAAGAAAAAATTTACGAAAAAAGCATACCGCTCGCCTCGTGCGTAGGCGGCGTCTACCGCGGCGTGCTGACAGGCCTCAACGAAGCTTTCGTCATAGACGCGGCTGAGGCGGAGGAGATAGCCGCCAAAGAACCGGCGTCGGCCTCCATGCTCGTCCCCTTCTACACGGGGCGCGAAGTGAAACGCTACTATCTGCCGTCGGCGAAAAAACGGCTCATCTTCATGCCGAAAGGATACACCGACCGCCGCCGCGAGCTCGAAGAGCCGGCCCGCTGGTTCGCAGGTAACCATTCCCTCATCGCCTCGCGCCTTGCGCCGTTCGAGCGCAAAGCTGCGAAGCGCCGCGACAAGGGCGATTACTGGTGGGAGCTGCGCCCGTGCAAATACTACGGCGTCTTCGAGCGGGACAAGATAATACTGCCCGTCATAACGAAGCGCCTGTCCGCCGCAGCTTCCGAGGGCGCGTCCTACGTCAACGACAAATGCTGCGTCATAGAGGGCTGCGACTGGTTCCTGCTAGCGCTGCTCAACTCCAAGCTCATGGACTACGTCTTCCGCTCCCGCTCGCCGGAACTGCTCAACGGATATTTCGAGCTGCGCACCTCAGCGCTCTCGGCCCTGCCTGTGCGCCGCGTCAACCTTGAAAACGCAGCTCAGCGCGCGCTCAAGGAAGAAATCGCCGGTGCCGGGAAGAAGCTCTCCGCGCTCTACGCGCAGGACCCGCCGGGCAAATACAAAAAAGTTTCCTCAGACGCCGCGGAGACGGAGAGGTCTCTCGACAGGGCAGTCTACAAACTATATAATCTTTCCGCCAAAGAGATAAAGCTCGTCGAAGACAACTGAGCCGCACGGCCCGGCGCTCTCCGGCGCGGCACGGACTATTCGGGAGGATTTTTGCAATGCTGAAAAAACGCGCTGTTTCGACCGCGATGCTGGTCTCGTGCGCGCTCATATGGGGCACGTCATACATAGCCCAGATACTTGGAATGCAGGAGATAGGGCCGCTGACCTTTTGCGCCAGCCGCTATGTCGTAAGCGTCGCGGCGCTTGCGCTGCTTCTCTCCGTATTGGGCAAGCGCCGCGGAAACGCGGACGGCGGGCGCGGCGTCCTAACGGCCGAAGAAAAACGCGCGGAGCGGCGGAAAACCATCAGGAACGGCGCGATATGCGGCCTCGCGCTATTCTCAGGCTCCGTGCTTCAGCTCGTCGGAATGCAGGAGACTACCGCGGGCAAAGCTGCTTTTATAACGGCGACCTTCATCGTCATCGTCCCGCTCTACGGCCTCTTAGCAGGCAGAATCCCGTCGCGCGCCGCAATCGCCTCCATATTCATGAGCATGTGCGGCCTCTACCTGCTCTCCATAAAAGACGGCTTCACCATAGAGCGCGGCGACCTCATCATCCTGCTGGGCGCGTTCTTCTGGGCCGCGCACATTATGGCCTGTTCCGCGTTTTCAAGGAGAAGCGACCCTGTAAAACTCTCCGCCGTACAGTTTGCGACAGTCGCCCTGCTCTCCGTCGCAGGCGCGTTGATATTCGAAAAGCCCGGCTTCGCGGCAGTGGCGGCGTCGTGGCCTCCCGTCGTCTACGCGGGCCTCGTCTGCACCTGCGTCGCCTACACCTTCCAGATGGCGGCGCAGCGCTACGTCCAGCCGCTTACCACCTGCATCATCATGAGCACAGAATCTGTCTTCGCCGCGATCTTCGGCTACATAGTCCTCGGCGAGACCCTCTCCGCGCGCGAACTGACAGGCTGCGCCGTGCTCTTCGCCGCGACGCTCATCGCCCAGCTCGACGAAGTGAGGAACGGAACGGCGAATTAACGGCGAGGAAGACAAAATAAAGTTTCTTCCTCTTTAATATCTGCAAAGTCATGGTATAATCTCATAGTCTCGGGATGTAGCGCAGTCTGGTTAGCGCACCTGCTTTGGGAGCAGGGGGTCGTCGGTTCGAATCCGACCATCCCGACCAGAATTAAGTAAATCTTGCGGGGCTTTGTCGGCCTCGCATTTTTTATGCGCCGGAAAATATTTTTTCTGGCGCATAGTGTATAATGCGCGCTGTTATGGTACAATGCGGTGGTTATGCTATGGCAGTCGTAATATTTGGAAAGGGGAAAATAAATTGAAGACCGAGATTTTATCGCAGGAAAAAAATGTTGTGGAGGCCAAGGCCCAGTTCACGGCAGAAGAGGTAAACAAAGCGATAGAAAATACATATAAGGATATATCCAAGAAAGCCAACATTAAAGGCTTCCGCAAGGGCAAGGTGCCCCGCAGGATGCTCGAACTCTACTTCCCGAAAGACGCGGCCTGCGCCGAAACCCTTGAGAAGCTGCTCGGCGATGCGATCGACAACATGGTCGAAGAGTTTGAGCTCAAGCTCATCGCCGACCCCGACATCAAGCCGGAGCCGCTTAAGGAGAACGAGCCCTACGAGTTCACAGTCACCTTCGAGGTCACGCCGGAAGTCACGCTTCCCGAGCTCGGCGGAATAGAGGCGGAGAAGACCATCTACGAAGTGACCGACGCGATGGTCGACGAGAGAATAGCCAACATTCTCGATTCGCGCGCCGAAATCGTACCGACCTATGAAGAGCGCCCGCTCACGAAGGACGACTACGTCTCCGTCAAGTACGATACCTACGTGACCTATGAGGACGGCGAGGAGAAGAAAGAGCAGGACGGCATGAAGACTGAGATATTCCTCGGCTCGGAGACGATCCGTCCTGAGGTCGCCGAGGCGCTTGTCGGAAAGAACCCCGGCGAGAAAGCTTCGATAGAGCTCCCGAACGAGGGCGAAGAGGCCAAGAAGGCGAAGGCCGTAAAGAGCCGCTACGAGATAGAGGTTCTCGGCATAATGAAGAAGAACACGCCGGAGCTGACCGACGAGCTCGCCGCTGAGATTACGCACAACGCGCATAAGACCGTCGACGAGTTCAAGGCGAGCATCAGAAAGCAGCTTGAGGCAGCCGCCGGACGTCAGAGCGAGTCGAGCCTCAAGGATTCCGCGGTGGAAAAAGTCGTAGAACTTTCTGAAGTCGAGGTTCCCGAGAAGATGATAGAGCGTCAGAAGGACGCCATGAGAGAGCAGCAGGCTGAGCGCATCAAACGCGAGAACGACATGACCATGGAAGACTTCTTCGCGAAGAGCGGTATGGACAAGGAATCCTACGAGGCCGAGCTTGATTCTGCCGCAAGAAAGATAGTGAAACGCTCGCTCGTCCTCGAAGCGATAGCCGACGAGAACGACATCAACTGGACGCCCGACGAGCTGAAGCAGGAGATCAACTCGCTTGCGCTCATGTCCGGCGTCGAACCGCAGAAGCTCCAGGAATATATCTACGGCGACCGCAACAGGCTCTATGATATAGCCGAGAGACTCCGCAGCCGCAAGACGATAGACTTCGTCGCCAAAGCGGTGAAGTGCGTGGAAGTCCCCGAGAAAAAGGACGCTCCCGCTGAGAAGGAAGCGGAATAGCGCCCGCATATAACTTTGCAGAAAAGGAGGAATATTATAATGTCCTATTACGTACCGATAGTAGTTGAACAATCAGGGAGAGGCGAACGTTCGTACGACATATACAGCCGTCTCCTGAAAGACAGGATAATATTCCTGGGCACGGCCATCGACGATACAGTGGCCAATCTGGTCGTGGCGCAGCTTCTCTTCCTTGAGAGCGAGGACCCCGACAAAGACATCTCAATCTACATAAACAGTCCCGGAGGTTCGGTGACGGCCGGGCTCGCGATATACGACACAATGCAGTATATCAAGCCCGACGTTTCGACGATATGCATCGGCATGGCCGCGAGCATGGGGGCGGTGCTCCTTACGGCGGGAGCCAGGGGCAAAAGAATCGCTCTTCCCAATTCCCGCATAATGATCCATCAGCCGATGGGTGGAATGCAGGGGCAGGCCTCTGACATAGAGATACACGCCAAAGAGATTCTCAAGACGAGGGCGAAACTGAACGAGATACTCGCGAAGCATACAGGCCAGCCGCTTGAGAGGATAGAGGCGGACACGGACAGAGATTTCTATATGTCAGCGGAAGAAGCTCAGCAGTACGGGATCGTCGATAAGATAATCGAAAAACGCTAGGACACAGTCTGACGGGGGGATTCCGTACGGGGTCCCCTCGTTTTATTGCGAGGTGCCAGT
>DVKA01000261.1 GCA_018716365.1 Candidatus Caccocola faecipullorum | reverse complement strand
TAAAGAAGGGGCTCGGCCTCGTCCACGAAGCTCTGTCGCAGAACGAGCTGGCGCAGATTCCGGCGCACGCCGCGATAGGCCACGTCCGCTACGCTACGGCGGGCGGCACGCGCCCCGAGAACTGCCAGCCGCTCGGCGCGGACTACGCGCAGGGGCCGATAGCGCTCGCGCACAACGGCAACCTGACGAACGCGCGCGCCCTCGCGGCCTATCTCGCATACCGCGGCGCGATATTCCAGACGACCTGCGACTCGGAGACGATACTTCAGCTCGTCGCGCACCAGCCCGGCGTCGTGCCGCTCGAAGCGCTCGAAGCGGCGCTCGAAAAGGTCGAGGGGGCGTACAGCCTCGTCGTCCTCATAGACGACTGCCTCATAGCGGCGCGCGACCCGTGGGGCTTCCGCCCGCTCGCGATAGGCCGCCGCGGCGACGACTACTTCGTTTCGTCAGAGTCGTGCGCCTTCGACATACTCGGCGCGGAGATGGTGCGCGACGTCGAGCCCGGCGAGATTCTCGTCATAGACAAGCGCGGTCTGATTTCGCGCAAAAGGCCGCAGAAGCCGCGCCATTACCGCTGCGCCTTCGAGTACGTATATTTCGCGCGCCCGGACAGCGTAATCGACGGACGCTCAGTCTACAAGACGCGCAAGGAACTCGGCGCGACGCTCGCGCGCTGCGCGGGCTGCCCGAAGAACGCCGTCGTCGCCGGGATGCCGGACAGCGGCACTCTCGCCGCCATCGGCCTCGCGGAAGAGGCGGGCGCGGACTTCGAGGCCGGCGTCGTGCGCAACCGCTACGTCGGGCGCACCTTCATACAGCCGACGCAGCGCGTGCGCGAGGCGGGCGTAAAGATCAAGCTGAACCCGCAGCCCGGCATCTTCGACGGCAAAGAGGCGGTCATCGTAGACGACAGCCTCGTGCGCGGCACGACCGCGGGGCGCATCGTATCGATGATACGCGGCAGCGGCGCGAGCAAGGTGCATATGCGCATAGCCTCGCCGCCGGTGCGCTTCCCCTGCTACTACGGCATCGACACGCCGAGCTCGTCTGAGCTGATAGCGGCGCAGACGGATATACCGGAGCTCTGCCGCAAAATCGACGCGGATTCGCTCGAATATATAAGCTGCGAGGAGCTATGCCGCGCAATCGGCCTTCCGCAGGAGGAGCTCTGTACGGCCTGCTTCGACGGGAATTATTTAGAGGAAGAAGAAAAGAACGATCTTCTTGGATTTTAGTCATTAGCTCCGGGGCTTCGGTCCCGGAAATTACATTTTACGGAGGAAATAAAAATGGAGCTTACAAAGAAGGATTTCATCTACGAGGGTAAAGCCAAGAGGCTTTACACGACCGAAGACCCGAACTACGTCATAGTCGAGTATAAGGACAGCTTCACCGCCTTCAACGGACAGAAGAAGGCGACGATGAGCGGCAAGGGCGTCCTCAACAACAAAATCTCGTCGAAGCTCTTCCAGCTTCTCGCCGACAACGGCGTCGAGTCGCACTTCGTCAAGCAGATAGACGAGACGAACCAGCTCGTAAAGCGCGTCAACATCGTCCCGCTCGAGGTCATCGTCCGCAACATCACGACAGGCTCGCTCTGCAAGCGCCTCGGCGTACAGGAGGGCATGGAGCTTCCGCGCCCGCTCTTCGAGATGTGCTATAAGGACGACGCCCTCGGCGATCCGTTCATCATCGAGGACCACGCGCTGCTCTTCGGCTGGGCGACGAAGGAAGAGCTCGACAAAATCAAGGACATCTCGCTCCGCGTCAACGCGATACTCAAGGACTACTTCGCGAAGCTCGGCGTCGTCCTCGTCGACTTCAAGCTCGAATTCGGCAAAGACATGCAGGGCAACCTCATCCTCGCCGACGAAATTTCGCCCGACACCTGCCGCTTCTGGGATAAGTCGACCGGCGACCACCTCGACAAGGACCGCTTCCGTAAGGATCTCGGCAACGTGCTCGGCGCATACGAAGAGATCTGGAGAAGGATATCCGCGTAACGTAATATGAGCGGCATTTTCGGCGCATACAGCGTCAAGAACCAACCAGTACTCGAAGAAGTCTATCTCGGCCTCTACGCGCTCCAGCACCGCGGACAGGAGTCAGCGGGCATCGCGTGGGCGCACGACGGCCACGCAGCCTCGGCGCGCGGCTTCGGGCTTCTCCACAATGCGATAGACCAGCATAAACTCTCGCTCGAAAACGCGCACTGCGCGATCGGCCACGTCCGCTACGTCCCGCTCGAAAGCTCGCAGATGCACAACGTCCTGCCCGTCTGCGCGAACTACGCGCGCGGCCCGATAGCGATAGCCCACGACGGCCTTGTTACGAACTTGGACGAACTCAAATCGCAGCTTGAGGCGCGCGGCGCGATATTCCAGTCGTCTACAAACTCTGAGGCCATCCTCCATATGGTCGCGCAGAAGTCGCACATGGAGCCAGTGGACGCGATAGTAGATGCGCTCAAAAGGCTCGAAGGCTCCTACGCGATAACGGTCCTGCTTGAAGACGCTCTCGTCGCAGCGCGCGACCCGTACGGCTTCAAGCCGCTCGTCCTCGGCGAACGCGACGGAACGTACTACGCGGCCTCCGAGTCCTGCGCGCTCGACATAGTCGGCGCGAAGCTGCTGCGCGACGTCGAGCCCGGCGAAATCGTCATAATCGACTCGCGCGGAATGAAGAGCCTGCGCGTCCGCACGGAACGCCCCGCGCGCTGCATGCACTGCTCCTTCGAGTACGTCTATACCGCGCGCCCGGACAGCATAATCGACGGCCGCTCCGTCTATGAAGCACGCAAGGAGATGGGCCGCCGCCTCGCGCTCAAGGCTCCCTGCGCGAACGCGGATCTCGTCGCGGGAATGCCCGACAGCGGAACGATTTCCGCCATCGGCTACGCGCAGGCGGCGCACGCGCCGTTCGAGATGGCGGTCGTGCGCAACCGCTACGTCGGACGCACATTCATCCAGCCTACACAAAAAGTCCGCGAGCTCGGCGTCAAGATAAAGCTCAACCCGATAGCCGAACTCTTCAAAGACAAGCGCGCCGTCATAGTCGACGACTCGATAGTGCGCGGCACGACCGCGGAGCGCATCGTCACGATGGTACGCAACTGCGGCGCGGGCGAAGTACATCTGCGCATAGCTTCGCCCCCCGTGCTCCATCCCTGCCGCTACGGCATCGACACGCGCAAGGAGGAGACGCTCGCAGCCGTGCGCATGACGCTCTCCGAGCTGTGCCGCAAGGTCGGCGCGGATTCGCTCGACTACCTCACGGAAGAGGATCTCGTCGCCGCCATCGGCCTTCCGGCGGACAGGCTCTGCACCGCCTGCTTCAGCGGCAAATATCTTGAAAAATATTAAGGGGGAACTCTGTTGGGCAAGCTCAGTTATGAGAAATCAGGAGTAAGCATCTCAGGCGGCGACGCGTGGGTCGAAACGATAAAGTCCCTCCTCGCCAAACACCCGAAGGATAAAAACTGCGTCGGCGGAGTCGGAGGCTTCGCCGGCCTTTACAGGATAGGCAGCGGCAAATGCCTCGCCGGATGCACCGACGGCGTCGGCACGAAGCTCGAACTTGCTAAGGCGACCGGCCTCTATCGCGGCCTCGGACAGGACCTCGTCGCAATGAACGTCAACGACCTCGTCACAGTCGGCGCGCGCCCGCTCTTCTTCCTCGACTACGCCGCCTGCGGCAGGCTCGACGAAAATATACTCGCGCCCATCGTCGACGGCGTCATCAGCGCCTGCGAAGAAAGCCTCTGCGCTCTGCTCGGCGGCGAAACGGCGGAGATGCCAGGCGTCTACGATGCGGAAGGCTTCGACCTCGCGGGATTTGCGGTCGGCATAGTCGACGAGGACAAAATCATCGACGGCAGCGACATCCAGGAAGGCAACCTCCTCGTCGGCATCGAAAGCTCCGGCATACACAGCAACGGATACAGCCTCGTCCGCAGCGCGCTCGGCAAAGACGGGCTGAACGTCGACCTCGGCGCAACTCCCGAAGGCTGGGACGAAACGATAGCCGAAGCAGTCATGCGCCCGACGCGCCTCTATGTCAAGGCCGCGCTCGCGGCGATCGAAACCGGCGTGGTGCGCGGCATGGCGCACATCACTGGCGGCGGCATGTACGGAAACGTCATCCGCGTCATACCGAAGCACCTCGACATAAACGTGGACTTCGGTTCATGGAAGCGTCCGAAGGTCTTCGACCTCGTACAGAGCGCCGGAATAGACGAAGAAGAGATGCGCAAGGTCTTCAACCTCGGCATCGGCTTCGTATTCATAGTAGACCCGAAAGACCTGAAAACGCTCGAAGAGGCGCTCGTGAAGCTCGGCGAGCATCCGGCCGTCATCGGCGAGGTCATAAAATGCAGCAGTCCCCGCGAATAGCGATACTCATATCCGGCACCGGCACCAACATGCACGCCATCCTCAACGCAATTAAGGACGGCGAGCTGGACGCCGTGCCGGTATTCGTCGGCAGCGACAAAGCTAGCGCGAAGGGGCTCCAGACCGCCGCGTCGCTCGGCGTGCCTACGCGGGTATTTTCTTATAAAGAGCTGGGCAAGGCCGACGCCGAAGAAGCGATAGCGCTCGCAGTGGAAGAGGCCGGCGCGGACTGGATAGTCCTCGCCGGTTTCATGCGCATACTCTCCCCTGACTTCGTGCGCCGCTTCGCGGGACGCATAATCAACATACATCCCGCGCTGCTGCCGCTCTTCCCCGGCGCGCACGGCATCCAGGACGCATGGGAGGCGGGCGTGCCGGAGACCGGCGTCACCATCCACATAGTCGACGAGGAAGTCGACCACGGCCCTATACTTGCGCAGGAAAGCGTAAAACGCGAGCCTGAAGACACGATAGAGACGCTCGAAGCCAAGATACACGCCGTCGAGCACAAACTCTACAAAAAGACGCTGAAAGAATTTTTCGCAAAAAATCCCTCAAATCCGAAATGGAGGCTAGGAATGGTGGAAAAGAAAAAAGCGCTTATCTCCGTATGGGACAAGACCGGCGCGCTTGAACTCGCCAAAGGTCTCGCTGCCCACGGATACGAGATAGTATCCAGCTCAGGCACCGCGAAGTACCTTGAAGAGGGCGGCGTGCAGGTGACGGAAGTCGTAGACCTCACGGGCGTCCCCGCGATACTCGGCGGAAGGGTCAAGACCCTCCACCCGACGATTATGGGCGGAATACTCGCAAGACGCGGCCTCGCGCAGGACGACGAAGACCGCGCGAAATTCAACATTCCCCTCATCGACGTAGTCGTCTGCACGCTCTATCCGTTCGAAGAGACTGCGAAGAGCGGAGCCGACCTCGACCAGCTCATCGAGAAGATAGACATCGGCGGAGTTTCGCTCATCCGCGCCGCCGCGAAGAACTACTACCACGTCGCGGTCGTCACCGACATAGCGGACTACAAGCGCGTGCTTGAAGAACTTGATAAAAATCAGGAATTTACGCTCGCCTTCAAGCAGGAGCTCGCGCTCAAAGCCTTCCGCGCCACCTCGTCCTACGACGCTGTAATCTACCGCGGACTCTGCCGCGAAGTCGGCGTCGAAGAAAACGTTGCGGACGATAAAGTAATCCCGCTCCGCATGGAGCAGGAGCTCCGCTACGGAGAAAACCCGCACCAGAAGGCCGCGCTCTTCATGCCGCCGCTCGAGCACCGTCCCTTCGAGCAGCTCTCGGGCAAAGAACTCTCCTTCAACAACCTGCTCGACCTTGATACGCTGCTCCGCGGCTGCTTCGTATTCCAGGACGTCTGCGCCTGCACGATAGTCAAGCACACGACGCCCTGCGGCACGGCATACGGCGCGACGCCGCTCGAAGCATTCAGAAAGGCGCTCGACTGCGACCCAGTGTCGGCCTTCGGCGGAATAATCGGCCTCACGCGCAAGGTGGACATGGAGACGGCGAAGGCGATAACGGAGACCTTCTTCGAAATAGTCGCAGCTCCCGACTTCGACGAGGGTGTAGCGGAATACTTCGCGGAAAAGAAGCACAACCTCCGCGTCCTCAAGATACTCCCCGGCTACGCACCTAAATTCCAGATCTCGGCCAACCGCTGCGGCTGGCTCATAGAGGAGGACAAGCTCCCCGCGCTTCCGCAGGAATCCGCGGGCCAGTGGCACGGCACGCCGCGCCCGGAACTCTGGGACGACATCATCTTCGCATGGAAGACGGCGGCGATCACCAAGAGCAACGCGATAGTCCTCGTAAAAGACGGCGCAGCGGTAGGAATCGGCGGCGGCTTTACGAACCGCGTCGACGCCGCAGAATACGCGATCAAGTTGGCGAAAGACAAGGCGCAGGGCTCCGTCATGGCCTCAGACGCCTTCTTCCCCTTCGCCGACTCGATAGAGCTCGCGGCCAAGGCCGGAGTCAGCGCAGTCATCGAACCGGGCGGCTCGATACGCGACGAAGAAGTCTTCAAAAAAGCCGAAGAGCTGGGCGTCAGCCTCTTCGTCGGCGGCAGCCGCACCTTCCGCCACTAACGGCTAAAGGAGTGAAAGCTATGAAAGTTATGGTACTCGGCGGCGGCGGACGCGAACACGCCGTAGTCCACGCCCTTTCCAAATCCAGGATAACGACAGAACTTCACTGCTGCCCGGGCAACCCCGGCATAGCGAAGCTCGCCGTCTGCCACGCAGGCGACCCGTGCGATCCCATGGCGATGAAAGAGCTCTGCACAAAACTTGGCATAGAGCTTGTATTCGTCGGACCGGAAGCGCCGCTCGTAGCGGGCACGGCCGATGCGCTGCGTGAAGCCGGAATCCTGGTCGTAGGCCCCGGAGCCTCCGGCGCGCGCCTCGAAGGCAGCAAAGCCTTCTCCAAGACCTTCATGAAGAAGCACGGCATACCGACCTCTGATTTCGACCTCTGCACCAACCTCGCCGAATGCGAAGCGGCGCTCAAAAAACGCAGCGCTCCCTTCGTCGTCAAGGCCGACGGCCTCGCGGCGGGCAAAGGTGCATTTCTGCCCGAAACCTACGAGGACGCAGTCTCAACATGCCGCATGATGCTCGAAGAGCAGAAACTCGGAACGGCGGGAAACCTCATCGTCGTAGAAGACTACGTCGAAGGCATGGAAATGACCGTCCTCGCCCTCACCGACGGCAAAACGGTGCGCATCCTCCCGTCGAGCCAGGACCACAAGCGCGCGCTCGACGGCGACAAAGGCAACAACACTGGCGGCATGGGCGCATACTCGCCCGTCCCGTGGGTGGACGACGCCTTCATGAAAAAAGTCACCGACGAAGTGCTCACGCCGACGGTCGACGGACTCGCGGCCGACGGCATCCCCTTCTGCGGCGTCATCTACGCGGGCATAATGATCAGGCCCGACGGCTCGCTCTCCGTACTCGAATACAACGTCCGCCTCGGCGACCCCGAAGCCCAGGTCGTACTCCCCGCCTTCGGCGGAGACTTCGGCGAAGTGGCGCTCGGCTGCGCCAAAGGCGAGCTGGCTTCCGTCGAATGGCCAGGAGCCGTCCGCACCGCGCTCGGCGTAGTCATGGCCTCCGGCGGCTATCCCGAAGCCTTTGAAAAGGGCTATGCGATAACCGGAACCGACGAAGAGGTGCCGAACACATTCGTTTACCACGCAGGCACAAAGCTCAACGACGCCGGACAGCTCGTCACCAACGGCGGACGCGTCCTGACCGTCGTCGGCCTTGCAGACGACCTTCCGACCGCGCGAGAGCGCGCCTACGCGAGAGTCGCCGGCATACACTTTGAAAAAGAACATCACAGAAATGACATCGGCGACAAATCGCTGAAAAGGGGGAAATAACATGGCCTCTCCGAAAATTGGTATAATCATGGGCTCGGCCTCCGATATACCCGTCGTTGAGAAGGGAACACCCGTTCTCGACGAACTTGGGATAGAATACGAGGTCGCCATAGCGTCGGCCCATCGCACGCCTGAAGACGTCGAAGGCTATGCGAAAAAGGCACGCGCCCGCGGCATCCAGGCGCTTATAGCGGTAGCCGGCCTCTCCGCCGCGCTCCCCGGCGTCGTAGCCGCAGCGACGACGCTCCCAGTCATCGGCGTCCCCGTAAAAGGCGGCGCGATCGACGGCATGGACGCGCTTCTCTCAATAGCTCAGATGCCCCCCGGAGTACCGGCGGCTTCCGTCGGCCTCAACGGCGCGAAAAACGCCTGCCTAATGGCGGCGCGCATAGTCGCCGCGACAGACTGCGAGCTGACAAAAAAACTCGAAGCCTACGCCGCAAAGGAATCCCAGAAGGTCCGCGACAGCCGCAAAAAACTGGAAAACCTCCCCGCCGCGCCTGACGAAGCGTACTAAACTCATCAAAAACATAAAATACACAAGAGGCCGTACACGAACAGTGTACGGCCTCTTTTAACAAATGGCTGCCGACGTCAGTTCTCGACACAGAACAATGAGATTTCAATTATAATATCAACAATGACAAACAACTTCAGAAGATGCCGTCGTTGTCATAATTCAGAAAGGAAATCTAGCATGTCATTGAACCACAAAAAGCTGCTGCCGCCTCCGTGGCTTGCATATCCTGAAATAGAACGCTATTCCATTGGCTGGCGAATGGGATACGGCGAAGAT
>DVKA01000260.1 GCA_018716365.1 Candidatus Caccocola faecipullorum | reverse complement strand
AATGGAATTTCCTTGCTGATCTTCGCCGGTATCGTCGTCAGAATTCCCGAGGCCGTCGTCCGCACCTTCTCTCTCGTACGTCTTGGAGAGATGAACGCTCTGGTTCTGCTTCTTGCGATAGCCGTCATGCTCGCCGTAGTGGCGGGCTGCGTCATGCTGCAGGAGGGACAGCGCCGCCTGCCGGTGCAGTACGCCAAGCGTATGGTCGGAAATAAAATGTACGGAGGGCAGAGCAGCTTTATCCCTCTCAGGGTGAACACTGCGGGAGTCATCCCCATAATCTTCGCCTCCTCCGTTCTTCTCTTCCCCTACACAGTGGCGGGACTTTTCCAGAACAGCGCGGCGAGGGCGGTTCAGCAGGCCATGAGCCCCAACAGCCCGATCTACATGGTGCTCTACGTGATAATGATAATCTTCTTCTCTTATTTCTATACCGCGGTCGTATTTAAGCCCGAAGATATATCTAATAATATGAAGAAGAACGGCGGGTTCATCCTCGGTATCCGTCCCGGCAAGCCGACAACCGACTACATCGAGAAGGTAATGGGACGCATCACGCTCGGCGGCGCGGTCGCTCTTGCGATTATAGCCGTCGTTCCTACGATGATGACCGGGATAATGAACATAAACACCTTCTATTTTGGCGGCACAGCGGTTATAATCGTTGTCGGCGTTGCCCTTGACACGGTACACCAGATTGAAGGGCAGCTGCTTATGCGCCATTACGAAGGGATTCTGAAACGCCGCGGCGGCAGAGGCGGCGGGCTTTTGAAACTGTAATCCAAAAGAGGCGAATCGAAAAATGAGGATCATTCTTCTGGGTGCGCCGGGCGCCGGAAAAGGTACGCAGGCGGACAGTATAAAAGCTAAGTATCCGGTCGCCCATATTTCGACCGGTGATATGCTTCGTTTCCACGTGAAACAGGAAACTGAGCTCGGAAAGAATGCCAAAGCCTACATGGACGCGGGCAAGCTCGTGCCGGATGATGTTATAATCGCTATGATGGAGCATCGCCTGCAGGAGGAAGACGCAAAAGAGGGATTTATGCTCGACGGCTTCCCGCGCACGATAGCACAGGCAGAGGCGCTTGACGCAATGCTCTCCAAGCTGCAGCTTAAGCTTGACGCAGTCGTCAATCTTATGATCGACGACGACACTGTCGTAGGACGCCTGACTTCGAGAAGAGTGTGCCGCCAGTGCGGCGAGATATACAACACCGTTCTGAAGCCGTCATCCAAAGAGGGCGTATGCGACAAGTGCGGCGGAGAGGTAGTGCAGCGCGACGACGATAAGGAAGAGGTAATTCGTAAACGTCTTTCCGTCTTCCACGAGCAGACGGCGCCCCTCATCGATTACTACAGCAATCAGGGGCTTCTCGTCGCGGTAGACGCTACCGGCGGCAAGGACGCCGTCCTGAAGATACTGGAGCAGAAGAAGGCCAACGCCTAATGATTACTTTTAAAACCGACCGCGACATAGCCAAGATGCGCAGGGCTGGTCAGGTCGTAGCGGACATCCTCAAGCTTATGAGGGATCTTGTCAAACCTGGGATCGACACTCTGTCGCTCGACGCGGCGGCTGAGGAACTTATTCTTAAGGCGGGCGGCAAGCCTGCCTTTAAGGGATACAAAGTTCCGTGGGTGCCGGTCCCGTTCCCAGGCACGATCTGCGCATCGATCAACAACGAAGTCGTGCATGGTATTCCTTCCAAAAGCCGCGTGCTCGAAGAGGGAGATATAATCAGTATCGATACCGGCGCCTCAATCGAGGGCTTTTTCGGCGACGCGGCATGCACCTATGCTGTAGGGAAGATAAGCGAAGAGCGACAGCGGCTGCTCGATCTTACGCTTGAATCTCTCCATCACGGTGTCGCCGCGGTAAAGCCGGGAGCCACGCTCGGAGACATCGGTCATGCGGTAGAAAGCGTCGTGATTCCTGCCGGCTACGGACTCGTGAGAGACTACGCCGGTCACGGCATCGGCCATAAGATGCACGAAGCGCCTCAGGTTCCGAATTTCGGAGTTCCTGGAAGCGGTCTTACCGTCAAACCGCGGATGACGTTTTGTGTAGAGCCTATGGTGATGACCGGAGGAGAGGACGTGGAATCTCTGGCGGACGGGTGGACCGTCGTCACGAAGGACGGGAGCGACGCGGCTCATTTCGAGTTCAGCCTTCTCGTCACGGAGGACGGCGTGGAGATCCTTACGCCATGGGAGTAAAATCCTCCAAAGACGCCGGAGCTTTCCGCACGGGCGACATCGTGATTGTCCGCCGCGGAAAATTCGCAGGCAGGCCCTTCGCTGTGGTAGGCGCGCACGACGGGAGGATTTTGATCGCCAACGGGTCGGAGTACACAGCCTCCAAACCCAAGAGAAAAAATGTTATTCATCTGCAGCAGACGCACTACAATCTCGAAGATGTGGCCGGGCGTGTCGCTAGCGGGAAACCTCTGGACAACGGCTGGTTGATGCAGGAGATTTCGGTTGTGATGAACAAAGACTGCACATCTTGCAAACAGGAGGATGGATCAGCCGGATGGCCAAAGAAGAGGTAATCGAAGTAAAGGGCAAAGTTGTTGAGCCGCTTCCCAACGCTATGTTCCGCGTGGAGCTGGAAAACGGTCATAAAATTTTGGCTCATGTTTCGGGTAAAATGCGTATGCATTTCATCAGAATACTTCCGGGCGACAGGGTGCTCTTGCAGCTTTCGCCCTACGATCTGACCCGCGGACGGATAACATACAGATATAAGTAGACGATAATAATCGTCGTCGGGGAACAAGTTTACTCAAGGAGGTCTGCATTTAATGAAAGTAAGACCGTCGGTCAAGCCGATATGTGAATACTGCAGAGTTATCAAGCGCCACGGCGTCGTGCGCGTAATATGCAGCAGAAACCCGCGCCACAAGCAGCGCCAGGGTGCAAGGAGGTAGCAGGGAATGGCTCGTCTAGCCGGTGTCGACCTGCCGCGTGAGAAAAGAATCGAAATAGCCCTTACCTATATTTTCGGTATCGGGCCGGCAGTAGCGAACGACATTATAAAAGTCACTGGGATCAACCCGAATACCCGCGTCAAAGACCTCACTGAGGAAGAAGAGCAGAAGCTCCGCGCGGAAATTGAAAACAACCGTCACGTCGAAGGCGATCTCCGCCGCGACATCGCGATGAACATCAAGCGTCTGATGGATATTGGATGCTACCGCGGCCTCCGTCACCGCCTCGGCCTCCCCGTGAGAGGGCAGAGAACGAAGACGAACGCCCGCACGCGCAAAGGTCCGAAGAGGACAGTCGCCGGCAAGAAGAAAGCTACGAAGTAAGGTTTAGGGAGGGAATAACAGTTGGCCAAACGCGTACAGCGCAGCCGCAAGCGCAAGGAAAGAAAGAACGTAAGCTACGGCGTAGCACATATATATTCGACATTCAACAACACGATAGTGACGCTTACCGACAAGCAGGGCAACGCGCTCTCCTGGGCCTCGGGCGGCAACGTCGGCTTCAAGGGAACCCGTAAGTCGACCCCGTATGCCGCTCAGATGTCGGCCGCTCAGGCCGCCAAGGTGGCGCAGGACCACGGAGTCGTCGAGATAGACGTCGTCGTAAAGGGCCCCGGACCGGGACGCGAGTCGGCTATCCGCTCGCTTCAGGCGGCCGGACTCCAGGTCAATGTGATCCGCGACGCAACGCCGATCCCGCACAACGGATGCCGTCCTCCGAAACGGCGCCGCGTGTAGTCCCAGAAGGAGGTACTTGTACACATGAGCAGATATACAGGACCCGTATGCAGGCTTTGCCGCGCAGAGGGAGCCAAGCTCTTTTTGAAGGGTGACCGCTGCTACACCGAGAAGTGCGGCCTCACCAAACGCAACTCGAAGCCCGGCCAGCACGGCACGCGCCGCGGCAAGCAGAGCGAATACGGAATCCGTCTCCGCGAGAAGCAGAAACTCCGCCGCTTCTACGGCATCAACGAGACGCAGTTCAGCACGATATACGAGAAGGCTACCGGCATGGCGGGGCAGACTGGCCATAACTTCCTTCAGCTCCTCGAACGCCGTCTCGACAACGTCGTCTACCGTCTAGGCTTCGGCGTGAGCCGCGCCCAGGCGCGCCAGCTCGTCAGCCACGGCCACTTCACGGTCAACGGCCGCAAGCTCAACATCCCCAGCGCGGTGCTCAAGCCCGGCGACGTCGTCGCCGTAGCGGAAGGCAGCCGCGACATCCAGACGCTCAAAGACAACGCCGAGGCTTCCGCAGCGCGCAGCATCCCGGCATGGCTCGAATTTAATCAGGAAACAATGTCAGGCACGTTACTTACAGTACCGGTTCGCGAGCAGATAGACGTACCTGTGAACGAACAGCTTGTTGTTGAATTCTATGCACGTTAACGTAACGAAAGGTGGGGGAGAACATGGAGCATGATCGCCATGAGATCATAGTACAAGAATCCACCCCGTCGTATGGTAAAATCACCATCGAGCCCCTTGAAAGAGGCTATGGCGTAACGCTTGGCAACTCTCTGCGCCGCGTCCTGCTCTCTTCTATAAGCGGCGCGGCCGTGGTAGCGGTGCGCATCGAAGGCGTAATGCATGAATTCAGCACTATTCCGGGAGTCAAGGAGGACGTCATCGAGCTTCTTGTGAACATGAAGCACGTCCCCGTCCGCTGCCATTCGGCGACGGTCCGCACGCTCCACCTCGAGGCCAAGGGGCCGAAGGTGGTTACGGTTTCCGACATCGACCCTGACAGTGAGATCGAATTCCCGGATCCCGAGGCCTATATATGCACCATCGAAGAAGGCCACTCCATTTCGATGGACATATACGTGGCCACCGGCACCGGATACGCGCCGATCGACCGTCCGAGGGCCTCGTACCTTCCGGTCGACGCGCTCCAGACCGACGCGCTTTTCTCTCCTGTGCAGCGTGTAAAATATGACATACAGGACAAGCGCATGGGGCAGAGAACCGACTACGACAGCCTCACGCTCGAAATATGGACGAACGAAGTCGTTTCGCCCGAGTCGGCGGTCATCCAGGCGAGCCGCATCCTCAAAGGATACTACGCGTCGATAGTCGACGCGCTCGCGGGTCCCGGCACCAGCGCGCTTGACGAGATAATCAAAAACGACGACGCCGCTCGCGCGGCGCTCGGCGGCTCCAAGGGATTCGGCCCGGGAATGGCCGGCTTCCCGATGGGCGAAAACTCCATCTATACGCGGCCCGTCAGAGATCTTGAGCTTTCTGTGCGCAGCGAGAATTGTCTCCTTCG
>DVKA01000259.1 GCA_018716365.1 Candidatus Caccocola faecipullorum | reverse complement strand
ATGAAGACGGACATCTGGAGCGCCTGCGTCTGGTTCTGCGCGAAGCAGGAAATCATGATGCCGAGCGAGAGGCTCGCGACGACGTAGAAGAAGGTCAGCGCGTAGAAGAGCGTCATGCTGCCGAGGAAGGGCATATTGAAGACGAATATCCCGACGACTATCGAGATGAATATCTGCACGTAGCCGACTATGATGTAGGGGATTATCTTCGCGGTCAGCAGCTCCCATATTTTCATCGGCGTGACGAGCAGCTGTTCGAGCGTGCCCTGCTCGCTCTCGCGCACTATCGCCATCGACATCATCGATATGAGAGTCAGCGTCAGCAGCAGCCCCATGATGCCCGGCACGATGTACCACGACGTTACGAAGTCCGGGTTGTACCAGAGGCGGATGCGCATATCCACCGCCTGCCCGGGCACGCGGATGCCGAGCCGGGAGAATTTCTCGGCGAGTATCTCCTGCGACTTTAGCATCCCTATCGTCTGCGCCGCCGAGAGCGCCGACGAGGCGCTCAGGTTGTCCGTCGCGTCCACTATTACCTGCACAGACGTCTGCCGTCCGCCGTTTATGTCGCGCGCGTAGTCTGGCGGGAATACGATGCCGACCTTCGCGCGGCCCGACTCGACGCTTTCGTTGACCTCGCGGAGGCTCGCTGCGTATTTTTCTATGTCGAAGTAGTTGCTCGCCGTGAGGCTGTTTATCATCTCGCGGCTTTCCTGCGTGCGCGACTGGTCGAAGACGACCGTCTTGAGGTGGCGGATGTCCGTGTTGATCGCGAAGCCGAAAATCAGGAGCTGCGCGAGCGGCATGAATACGATTATCGCAAGAGTTATCTTGTCGCGCATGACCTGTATGAATTCCTTGACGATCAGCGCGCGCATACGGTCCCAGTTCATTTCTTCGCTTCCTCCTTCGCTGCCTTCGCGTTCGCCGCGGTCGCGCTTCCTATTCCCGATATGCGCCCCACGCCGAGGTCGTCGTGCGCGTGCGACTTCACGAGATATACGAAAACGTCTTCCATCGACTGCTCTATGCGCGCGACGCGGCAGCCCTCGAAAATCCCCTCCGCGCGCAGCTCGCGGCCGGACGGCGCTAAAATGTGCACCTTGTCGCCGAAGAAGTACGAGTCGATGAACTCTCCGCCGTCGCCTTTCTGCACCTTCGCGAGCAGCTCCATCGGCTCGGGGCACGAAATTTCGTAAAGTTTGCCGGGCAGCGTCTTTTTCAGATTGTCCGGCGAGTCGTCTGCGATGAGCCGTCCGTAGTATATAAACGCGACTTTGTTGCAGTGCTCGGCCTCGTCCATGAAGTGCGTCGTCACCATCACCGTCGTGCCGTTCGCCGCAAGGTCGTAGATTATCTCCCAGAAGAGCAGCCGCGCCTTCGGGTCTACGCCGCTCGTCGCTTCGTCGAGGAAGAGGATTTTCGGCCTGTGCAGTATCGCGCAGCCGAGCGCGAGCCTCTGCCGCCAGCCGCCCGAGAGCGAGGCCGTCGGCTCGTTTTCGCGCCCCGTCAGCCCCGCCAGCTCCAGCATCTCGCCGATGCGCTTTTTCTTCTCCGCGCCGCGCAGGCCGTAGAGGCCGGAATAGAGGTTGAGGTTTTCGATGACGGACAATTCTGGGTAGAGCGAGAACTTCTGCGACATATAACCGATTTCATGCTTGAGCTTCTGCCCGTTCGAGGCGAGGTCCAGCCCGAGGACGAGGCCGCGCCCCGAGGTCGGGGCCAGCAGGCCGCAGAGCATCCGTATCGTCGTGGACTTCCCCGCGCCGTTAGGGCCGAGGAAGCCGTAGACCTGCCCCTCCTCAATCGACATATTGATGTCGTCGACGGCTGTGAAGGAGCCGAACCTTTTCGTCAGGTGTTCCGTCTGTACGACTACCGGGGGCATTGCGCCGCGCTCCTTCCCGCGAAGGCGACGAATAAATCTTCGAGCCCAGGCTCTATTTCGCGCATCTCCGGCAGCTCCGCGCCGTGTTCTCGGAAGGCCGCCGCGGCGGAATCGCGCGCACCCTGCGCGTCGTCCGTGACGACGTGGTACTTCGAGCCGAACATATTCGCGTCCACGATGTGCGCGCGCCCCGAGAGCCACGCGCCCGCCTCGCGCGCGCCCGTCGCAAGGCTCATGATTTTATAGGGATAGCGCGAAAGCAGCTCACCCGTCGTGCCTATGTCCAAAATGCGCCCGCCGCTCAAAAACAGCTTGCGCGTGCAAAGCTCCGCCTCGTCCATATATGGCGTGCTGACCGCTATCGTCAGCCCCTCGTGGTTGAACTGATAGAGCAGCGCCCAGAATTCGCGCCGCGCCACGGGGTCTACGCCCGTCGTCGGCTCGTCGAGCAGCAGTATCTCGGGCGTGTTCAGCAGCCCTATCGCGAGCGCGAGCTTCTGCTTCATGCCGCCCGAGAGATTTCCCGCGAACCTGTCGCGGAAGCCCCAGAGGCCGACGCGCGAGAGGATGAACTCCGCGCGCTCCTCGACCGCCTTTTCTGGCTTGCCGTAGAGCGAGCCGAAGAGCCGTATATTCTCCATGACGCTCATATTCGTGTAAAGGCTGAAAAGCTGCGGCACATAGCCCGCGCGCACGCGCGCCGCGCGCCTGTCCGCAGAGCCGAGCAGCAGGCACTCGCCCTCGTCGGGGTTGATGATGCCCATCGCCATGCGCATCATCGTCGTCTTGCCCGCGCCGTCCGGCCCGATGAAGCCGAAAATTTCGCCGCGTTTTATCGACAGCTCCACGCCGTCGAGCGCGCGCGCCGCGCCGAAGCTCTTGCTCACGTTATGGTAGGAGAGGACGACATCCGCCGCCGTCATAATATCGTAACGTCCGCCGGCATTCCGGGCTTTATGACGCCCTCCGTATCCTTTATCGAAACTTTAATCCAGAACACCATGTTTGCGCGCTCGCTCTGCGTCAGCGACATGCGCGGGTTGTACTCGGCCTGCTGGTTGATTTCCGTCACCGTCGCCTCGAACGCCTTGTTCGGGAACGGGTCCACGAAGACGCTGCACTTCGCGCCGAGCTTTACGAGCGAGAGCTGCGTCGAAGGGATGTAGAGCTTCACCCAGCAGTCCGTAAGGTCGCCGAGCGTCGCGACGGGCGCGCCCGCCGCTATCACGTCGCCCTCCTCGTAATTCTTCGTCAGCACAGTGCCCGCGACCGGCGAATAGAGCGTCTTGT
>DVKA01000258.1 GCA_018716365.1 Candidatus Caccocola faecipullorum | reverse complement strand
AACCCGTATCGCGCGGCGCAGCGCGGATTCGTCGATCGCGTAATCCTTCCCGAAGAGACGCGCCCGGCCCTCTACCAGGCCCTTGTAATGACGGAGAGCAAGAGCGAACTTCGCCCGAAGCGCAAACACGGCATAATGCCCAACTAAGGCGGGAGGCTGAGAAGCTATGAACGGTCCCATCAGCTCATTCTTCGTCGGAGTGCCGGGCGGCCTCATCATGTCGTTCATCGCTTTCAGCATCGTCTTCATCGTCATCATCGGGCTCATGCTCGTCATGATGGGAATGAAGCACGTCTGCGGAGCGATAGACGGTATGCATAAGCCGAAGCCGAGCGCGCCCGCGGCCCCAGCTCCAGCACCGGCGCCGGCTAAAGCCCCCGTACAGGCCCAGGCCGCAGCGCCAGCGCCCGCCGCAGCAGCCGACGACGAACTGCTCGCCGTCATCACAGCCGCGATAGCGGCGGCCTGCGGCCCCACGGCCCGCGTGATTTCTTACAGTCCGGTCAAGGCCCCCGCAGCTTCCGCGTGGAAGAGCGTCGGCAGGCTCCAGAACACCGAAGGCCTCTACTAAGCCTTCGACGACAACAACAAAAATACTCAGGAGGTATTCTTTCATGGCACGCAAATACAGAGTAACCGTAAACGGAAAAGCATACGACGTAGATGTTGAAGAGCTCGCCGCCGGCGCGGCCCCCGCGCCTGCAGCCGCCCCTGCTCCGGCCCCCGCTCCCGCAGCGGCTCCTGCGCCCGCTCCCGCTCCCGCCCCTGCGGCGGCTCCGGCCCCTGCGCCCGCGGCTCCCGCTCCGGCAGGCGAAGGCACCATCAGCGCTCCAATGCCCGGCAAAGTCCTTAAGATACTCGTCCAGCCCGGCACCGCGGTAACGGCGGGACAGCTCGTTCTCATCCTCGAAGCCATGAAGATGGAGAACGAAATCTACACTACCGTCGCCGGAACCGTACAGCAGCTCTGCTGCAAAGAAGGCGACACCGTCAGCACCGGCGACGCGCTGATCGTAGTCGCTTAATAAAGCTTAACAACAGAATAACGTTCTAAAGTTTTTTCCTGGGGAGGAAAACTTTTTATGGAACTCTACTTGACAGCGCTGAAAGGCGTTATCGAGCAGTCCGGCTTCGTCGCGCTCAACGGGCCCACGCTCGTCATGCTCCTTGTGGCCTTCATACTGCTCTATCTCGCCATCGCTAAAGGATTCGAGCCTCTGCTCCTCATGCCGATAGCCTTCGGCTGCCTGCTCGTCAACCTGCCGCTCTCCGGCATAGTCGACCCGGGCGGATTCCTCTACTTCGTGAAGTTCGGAATAGACCATGAAATCTATCCCGTCATCATATTCATGGGTATAGGGGCGCTCACCGACTTCGGCCCGCTGCTCGCCAACCCGATAACCTTCCTGCTCGGAGCCTCCGCGCAGCTCGGCGTATTCGTCGCCGTCATCGGGGCCATGTGCATGGGCTTCACCATCCAGCAGGCCGCGGGTATAGGCATCATCGGCGGAGCCGACGGCCCGACCGCCATCTACCTCTGCGCGAAGCTCGCGCGCGACATACTTCCGGCCGTCGCAGTCGCGGCGTACAGCTATATGTCGCTCGTCCCGCTCATCCAGCCGCCGGTCATCAAGCTCCTCACGACGCATAAAGACCGCAGCATAAAGATGGAGCAGCTTCGCCCCGTAACGCGCACTGAGAAAATCCTCTTCCCGATCGTATCCACGATAGCGTGCGGCCTCGTCCTTCCGGCCTCCGTCCCGCTCATCGGAATGCTCATGTTCGGGAACCTGCTCCGCGAATGCGGCTGCACAGACCGCCTCTCGCTGGCGGCGCAGAACGAAGTGCTCAACGCGACAACGATATTCCTCGGAATCTCCGTCGGCGCTACCATGCAGGCCGAGACCTTCCTGACCGTTGCGACCATCAAGATAATCTGCCTCGGGCTCATAGCCTTCATATTCAGCACCGCGGGCGGAGTAATCTTCGGACAGGTCATGAAAGTCATGTCCGGCGGAAAGATCAACCCCGTCATAGGCGCTGCTGGCGTCTCCGCCGTCCCGATGGCGGCGCGCGTCTGCCAGAAGGTCATCCAGAAGGAATTCCCCGGCTCCTACATCCTCATGCACGCGATGGGGCCGAACGTCGCCGGAGTCATCGGCACCGCTGTCGCAGCCGGAGCCATGCTCACGCTTCTCAGCAAATAGCGCGAACCGCAAACCAACAGGAAACGAAGAGCCCGATGGCGAAAGCCTCCGGGCTCTTTCGTATATATGAGCGTTAAAATTCACCGGCAGGCCGGCAAAATGACAGAAAATCATGCGAAGGGGGGAAAGCTGTGACAGCAGGCGAATTTATGGATGCAAATGGAATTGCGATATACGCCGAAGCCGGTTTGCCGGCGGGGCCGTTTCGAATCATAAAGCGCGGCGGTGAGCTGGAATCATATAGTCTGTTCGAGCAGCTTATACTGTTTCAAAGCGCTGAAAGTTTGGGAAAATATGCCGAAGGCCAGCTGCTGCCGCGAATATGGACGCAGGGCAGAACGCGCTGCGTCCTCAGCATGCCTGACGTGCACAGGATAATCACGCTATTCTACGACAGTGACACGACGGCCGCCGAAAATTACCGCTTCGCGTTGAAATTAGACGCGGAGCTGCGGGAAACGTCATTCGCGGATACTCCGCACGGCGCGGCGGACTGCGCGGACGTTCGGCGCGGGAACGCTCCGCTATAAATCCTTATAAACCTTCGGGCTGAAGTAGACTATGAGTGCGGCGAGGGCGACGACCGCGCCGTATATCAGGCGGTAGGACCATGTGACGCTGCCGGTCAGGTTTATCGCCTGCTGTATGATTATCGGGCAGAAGAAAGACTGCAGCGAGTAGATGAAGCCGAAGACGACGGCGAGCGTCGTGACGGCGGAGCGGCGGCCTCCTATGTCGAGCGTCAGGCACATGAAGGCGGGGTAGCCGAAGCCCATGCCGATTCCGAAGACGAAGCCGCATAACATAAAGGCGCGCGGGCTTGAGGCGAAGGCCGCCGCGAACATCATTCCAGCGGTCAGCAGCGTCGAGGCGGGCGCGCAGACTTTGCGCGGCAGCTTGTCGACGAGCTTGCCGCACGAGAGGCGGAAAATCATCGCCGTTCCCGCGGAGACGCTGAAGAAGTAGGAGGCCGCGAGGCCGCGCTCGCCCGCGAGCTGGACGAAGCGGAGCTGCGCCGCGTCGGTAAAGGCGAAGAGCGCCGCGGAGGCTGCGAAGAAGAGTACCTGCGGCGAGCGAAGCAGCCAGAGGTAGGAGACCTTTTCCTTCGGCTCATCCTTCTGCGGCGTGTCTCCGCGTCTGGTCTTCGGCAGCTTCATCACGGCGAAGAGCCCCGCCGCGGCGATGAAGGGGAAGGTCGCGGCGTAGAGGTTGTAATGTCCATTCCTTATCAGATATTCCATAGGCGGCACCACTATCAGCGCGGGCAGGCTGTAGGCGACCGTTATCAGCGATACGCAGCGCCCGCGCACATCCGCGGGCAGAAGCTGGTATTCGTAGCTTTGCAGGATTATCGTGACTACGCCCATGCCGATGCCCGCTATCGCGCGGCAGACGATGACGCCCTCTGGCGTGCGCGCAAAGAGCGCGATTCCGCAGGCGCTGACGAAAAATGCAAAGAAGCCCGTGCGTATGACGGCCTCCTTGCCCACGAGCCGCTCCGCAAATGGGACGAGCGGGCGCAGGAGGAACGAGACGCCGTAGCATACGCCCATCACAAGGCCGCCGAGCGTCCCGGCGTCCGCGCCGATGCCTTCAAGGAATGGTATGAGGAAGTAGTAGCCGCTCTCCATCGAGGCGCTCGTGAAGGTGACGGCGAAAAATATGAGTATGTAGCGGATTATCTGTTTCGTATATACGGAGCCCATAACGGCCTAAGCTTCCCGAAGGCGCGCCATAACGACGATGTTTCCGTATCTGCCGCCCTCCGTGTAGGCGCGGCGCAGAAGCCCCTCGCGTTCGAAGCCGAGCGACTCGTAAAGGTGAATCGCGCGCGCGTTCTCCTCAGCGACTTCGAGGCTGACGCGCACGAGCATGAGGTCGTCGTCGGCTATGCGCAGCAGCTCCGCCAGAAGCGCTCTGCCGACGCCCATGTTCTGGTATTCTGTCCGCACTACTATCGCAAGCGAAGCTGTGTGGCGCATCTTCGGCTTTTCGCAGAGGCGTAGCAGCGCGTTGCCGATGAGGATCTCCTCGCCGTTTTCGCGGACGACGGCGCTGAGGTTCGGCGCCGCGGCCGGCACAGCTTTAGCAACGGCCTCCGTAAATTCCAGACTCTCCGACGCGAGCGCCGGGATTGTCTCGCGCACGCCGCGCATTCTTCGGATTTCGTTCAGCCCGCGGATGTCGCGCTCTTCGAACGGCCTTATGAAAAATTCCATAGTCATCGCCTCGCCCGTCTGTCGAATGAGACAAGTATATAACAGCCGCGCCTTTTATAGTTGCTCAAAAGAAGCCTAAAAGCGCGGACGGCCGAAAAATTTCAGAAGACGGCGCAGTCTCGCCTCCGCTACGGGAATTACAAAAATTTGTAAAATTCCGGAACAGGGATGAGACGCGAAGAAGAGAGGCGGCGCGAAGGCTGATTATGAGAAAATATCAGTATGAGCCGAATCGCGGTCGGAAATCCCGCTGCGAGAAATTTTAAAAATATGTATTTTCCAGGCGTGGGAAGAACAACGAAAAAAACGGAGAACGGCGCTTCGCCGTCCTCCGTGTGATTTGTTTGCGTTATTCGCGCCCTAGCCGCAGTATGCGAGCAGCATCTCGCGCAGCGTTTTGCAGGCGAGCGCCGTAGAGGCGCCGGAGTGGTCGTAGTGCGGCGAGAGCTCGCAGATGTCGAAGGCGGCGACGTTGAGCGGGCGCAGCGCGAGCAGCGCGGAGAGCAGCTCCGTGAAGCGCAGGCCGCCGGCCTCGGGTGTTCCCGTGCCGGGGAATTCCGACGGGTCTACCGCGTCGAGGTCGAGCGTCACGTAGACTGGCGCGCCGCCTATCGCGCGGACGGCCTCTTCTATCGTGCCGGCGCGGAATTTTTCCATCATCGTATGTTCGCGGCTCCAGTACATTTCCTCGCGGCTGCCCGAGCGTATGGCGAACTGGAAAATCCTGCCGTCGCCCAATATGTCCCAGCAGCGGCGGATTACGGAGGCGTGCGAGAGCTTTTCGCCGAGGTAGTCCTCGCGCAGGTCTGCGTGCGCGTCGAAGTGGACGATGTGCAGCTCAGGATATTTTTTCGCCGCGGCGCGGACGGCTCCGAGCGTGACGAGGTGTTCGCCGCCGAGCAGGACGGGGATTTTCCCCGCGTCCAGTATCTCGTCCGCGGCCTCCTCTATCGCGCGGAGCGCCGCCGCCGCGTTGCCGAATGGCAGCTCGATGTCGCCCGCGTCGAAGATTTTCAAATCTTCGAGGTCTTTGTCCTGATAGGGGCTGTACGTCTCTATGCCGAAGGATTCGGAGCGCATCGCGGCGGGACCGAAGCGCGCGCCGGGGCGGAACGAGGTCGTCGAGTCGAAGGGTGCGCCGAAAATTACGGCGCGCGCCTCGTCCCACGAGCTTTCGCAGCCTATGAAGCCCTGTATCGAGCTTTTCATCTGCCTCTAGTCTTTCAGCTCCAGAGCCTTCTTGACGTAGTTCGGCAGCATGAAGGA
>DVKA01000257.1 GCA_018716365.1 Candidatus Caccocola faecipullorum | reverse complement strand
ACTTCGGGCTGGTGGTCGGCCTTCTCTTCTCCGCCTATGTTGGCGAAGAACTGGTTGATGTAATGTACAACTCTGATGGTCATGTCAGTTACCTCCCTATACCCACTCGCAGCCGAGTTTGTTGAAGCCTATCTCAGCCGTGGAGGCGATGATGGACTGGAGCTCGACGTACATCGATCCGTCGGGACGCAGGCTTTCCGCCGCACCGCCGGAGAGGAGCGCTATCTGCTCGGGGTATCCGATGACCTTGTCCATCGCGGGAACTTCGATCATCTCGTTGACGTTTCCGGTCGAGATGAAGGCGTCGAGTTCCGGCGTGGCGTCGGCAAGGCTCTGGCTTGCGCCGTCGGTTCCGGCCGATTCGTCGGAGACGAGGACGGCCTTGATTCCGGCCTTTTCGAAGTTCTTCGCGTTGAGGCAGAGGTCGGTGTCGGGGTTGCCGTAGCCTTCCTCGGAGACGATGACGCCGTCTGCGCCGAGCTGCTGCGCTATCGAGAGGTTGAGCTGCGAAGCGCGGAGCTTACCGGCGAGGATCGTGCTTTCCTGCGTCGGAACCATGCCGAGGAAGTTGATTTCCTTACCGTGGCGCGCATAGAGCGCCTGGACTATCGGGTTGTGGCAGTGATGCCAGGTGGTGTTCTTGTCGCAGCCGGAGACGCAGTTGCCGGAGACCATCGCGCCGTCGAGCACTTCGTTCGGATGAATGAGCGTCGGGAGCGAGGGACGGAGGTCCGCCGCGTAGAGGTAGGTGTCGTGGAGAAGTCCCTGCGTGATGTTCATGCAGACGTAGATGACCTTTGGGAGGTCGGGGTACTTCTTGCTCTCTTCGAAGGTGTCGCCCTTTTCAAATACGGTGACTTCGTCGGCGGTCGCGCCGTGCTCGTCCGCGCACTTGGCGAGGTAGACGGCGAGCTTGAGTCCCGCTTCGCGGAGCGAGGTCTCGTAGAGGTGCTTCTCAAGGTCGTCGACGGGGACGACGGAGAGGACTACGTTGTATGTCGCGGAGAACGGAGTGTACGGAGCTCCGGGGCCGCTCATGTCGATGAAGCCCTCCTGGAAGGCGACGATCGGTCCGCAGGTGATTACCGCCGCGCCGTCAAGGACGAGGGTCTGTCCCTCTCCGGCCTTGCCCATCGGGGCCATGAAGCCGGGGAAGTAATTGCCCTTTCCCATCTTGACGCGGGGCTCGACGGCATCCTTTACGGGGATGATTCTCGTCTTGTCTCCGGGGCAGGCGAAATCTATGCTGACCTCTTTGAAGTTTCTGTCCTCGGCGATGAGGGCTTCGGCTTCGGCCTTGTTCACATAGAGAACGCCGTCCTTCACATGTGTGGTGTCTGCAAAAGCAAGTCCTTTGATATGGACCTTATGCAATTCCAAACGCATGCTGCATTCCTCCTTTGGTTGTGTAGAAATAATGAACGGTACATTGTTTTGCGCGGGGAAACGGACGGCAAAAAACCGCTTGTTTCCTTATTCACATTTTACTCTTTTATGGCCGCAAAATACATTATTCCTAAGAACATAAATATAATGTATAATAATTATTGAACTATGCTCTTGAATAAAATCCCGGGAGTGTTTTCTATGTTTAAGAAGATGGCGCAAAGGATAGCGGAAAGCACCAGCGAAGTCATCGGCCGGGGCGTGCTCGTCACGGACGAAAACGGGATCATCATCGGCTGCAATGTGAGGAAGCGGGTCGGGACCTTCCACGAGCCCTCCGTCAAGGTGATGCAGGAAAACAAGCCGAGCGTCACCGGAAGGGAGGAGGCGAAGAAGATGCCGGGCGTCTACCCCGGCTACACGCTGCCGATACAGTTTTTCGGCAAGGTCATCGGCTCCGTCTCGATAGCGGGTATACCGGAGGAGGTGGAGCGCTTCGGCCTTCTCGTGCAGAAGCAGGCGGAGATCATGCTGCGCGAGCAGGCGTTCCTCGAATCGAACCTCATCCGCGAGCGCGCGCTGCGCGACCTTGTCGAGAACGTCGCTTCCTACGACGGCTCTCAGGGCATGAGCGAGCTTATCAACATGCAGGGCAAGGAGCTCGGCGTCACGCTCACGCGCTGCAAAAACGTCATAATAGCCGAGATGAAATCGTGGAAGGACGATTCGAGCGAGAACGCCTACCAGATCATGGTGCGCGAGCTGCGCTCGGCCTTCTCGCATCCGCGCAACGTCATCTGCCCGCAGCGCAACCGCCGCGTGACGGTCTTCGTCACGCCGAACAGGCCCGGGACGAATGATGACGTGACGCAGAGCATAGAAACCACTGCAAAGAGCTTTATAGAAAACCTCGAAGTCAAGGGCATAACGGCCGACGTCGCAGTCGGATTCCCCGCGAACGACATGAACGGCCTTGCGATTTCGCTGCGTTCGGCGCGCGACGCGATGCGCCTCGGCGGGCTGCTCAAGATGAGCGGCGTCGTCTCGGCGCGCAGCCTGACGAGCGAAGCGCTGCTCGACATGCTGCCGGTCGGCAAGCGCGAGGAGTTCGCGCACAGGACGCTCGCGGGGCTCGAAGGACGCAGCGACTACGAGGAAATGCGCGACACATTCCTCGGCTGGTGCGAATCGCCGTTCGCAAGCGGCGAGGTGGCCGAGCGCCTCTCGATGCACCGCAACAGCCTCCAGTACAGATTGAAAAAGATACGCGCGCTGACGGGCAAGGACCCGTGGAACTTCAAGGATGCCTTCGAGCTCTGGGCCGCCTTTGTGCTGAAGAACATCAGCGAGGAAGAAAAGAGCTGAAACGCGCCTCCGCGCTCAGGCAGGCAGCCGCATAGAAAATTACAAAACGCCGCGCTCTTCACGGAGGCGGCGTTTTTTTCGTGCGCGCGTCCACACCACTGCCGCGCGGCGCAGAACGGAGGCGCGCGCGTGAAGCCTGCGGAGAGGCGCCGTTTTGAGGCGCGCGGCGCAAATCATGGAAATTTTCAAAGCTTACGGAAAAATTGCCGACTCGCGGCGAAGAGCGCGAATCTGCGGAAGGCGGACGAATCTGCGCCGCCGGGTAAAACAGGCGGACAGCCCGGACATTCGGCGCCGCCGGCTTCCGCTGCGCTCGAATGCCCAATGCCGGGCGTCGCGCAGGGTCGCATGTCTGGACAGTCAGGGCTCCCCTCGCCAGCTGCCTCGTCCGCACGTCAACACCCGGGGCCGGATTCTTTACGCGATGGCTGTTTTAATTTTCATATGAAAGCATATCAAGCTCGTCATATCCCCGCGTGTTTACGCCGTCCCGCGCGTTTGACCTGCCCTTGCGCTGTGTATATAATTACACGATGTATGAGAAAATTCTTCGTATGAAGGAGAGATATAGATGCCGTACGATTTTGCCTCCATCGAGCCGAAATGGCAGAAAGAGTGGGCCGATTCGAAAATCTTCGAAGTTGAGGCCGACCCGTCGAAGGAGAAATTTTACTGCCTCGAAATGTTCCCCTATCCAAGCGGCGCGCTCCACATGGGCCACCTGCGCAACTACACGATAGGCGACCTTATGGCGCGCTTCCAGCGCATGAACGGGAAGAACGTCCTCTACCCGATGGGCTTCGACTCTTTCGGAATGCCGGCCGAGAACGCGGCGATAAAGCACAAAACCGCGCCCTCCGACTGGACGTGGAGCAACATAGAGCACATGACGCAGCAGCTCAAGCACGCGGGCTACAGCTACGACTGGAGACGCCGCGTCGAGACCTGCAGCGAGAGATACTACCGCTGGAACCAGTGGCTTTTCCTCCAGTTCTATAAGAAAGGGCTTGTCTATCGCAAGCACGCGCCCGTCAACTGGTGCGAGAAGTGCCAGACGGTGCTCGCGAACGAGCAGGTCGTCGGCGACGGCGTCTGCTGGAGATGCGGCACACCCGTCACCAAACGCGGCCTCGACCAGTGGTTCATCCGCATCACGGATTATGCGCAGGAGCTTGTAGACTGCCTCGACGAGCTGACAGGCTGGCCGGAGCGCGTCGTCACGATGCAGCGCAACTGGATAGGCCGTTCCGAAGGCGTCCATTTCGAAATGGAGATAGCGGACACGGAGCTGAAGCTTGAAGCCTTCACGACGCGCATCGACACAATTTTCGGCGTCACCTTCGTCGCGATGGCGGCGGAGCATCCCTATGTCGAGGAGTTTGCAAAGCGCCTCGGCGGCAAGAAGGCCGAAGAACTGCTCGACTTTGCAAAGCGCATGTCGAACCGCAGCGCCATCGAGCGCACCGCGGTCGGCACGGACAAGCAGGGCATGGACACCGGCTTCTCTGCGATAAACCCAATCACAGGCGAGAGAGTTCCTATTTGGATTGCAGACTATATCCTCACCGACTACGGCACTGGCGCAATCATGGGCGTCCCCGCGCACGACCAGCGCGACTTTGATTTCGCGCGCAAATACAACATCCCGGTCATCACAGTCGTCCGCCCCGCCGACGGCGAAGCGCCCGACGGAGCTACGATGCCCGCGGCCGTCGCCGCCGACGGCGTAGCCTGCAACTCCGGCTTCCTCGACGGGCTTCCGACGCCCGAGGCCATCAAGAAGGCCGCCGACTGGTTCGAGGAGCACGGCAAGGGCAAGCGCGAGGTGCAGTTCCGCCTGCGCGACTGGCTCATTTCGCGCCAGCGCTACTGGGGCACGCCGATACCGATGGTCTACTGCGACCACTGCGGCATAGTCCCCGTCCCCGAGGACCAGCTCCCCGTCAAGCTCCCGCTCGACATCGAGATGCCCGCGAACGGCGGCAACCCGCTCGCGCTGCGTCCCGACTGGTATGAAACCACCTGCCCCGTCTGCGGACGCCCCGCGCGCCGCGAGACGGACACGATAGACACATTCTTCTGCTCGTCGTGGTACTTCGACCGCTACACCTCGCCGTGGAGCGAGGACCAGCCCTTCGACCCGAAGGCCGCGGCCTACTGGATGCCCGTCGACCAGTACATCGGCGGCATTGAGCACGCCTGCCTGCACCTCATCTACGCCCGCTTCTTCACGAAGGTGCTCTCCGACCTCGGCCTGCTGCCGAAGGACGTTCGCGAGCCGTTCAAGCGTCTGCTCACGCAGGGCATGGTCATCAAGGACGGCGCGAAGATGTCGAAATCGCTCGGCAACGTCGTCGACCCAGACGAAATAATCAAAAAATACGGCGCGGATACGGCGCGCCTCTTCATCCTCTTCGCCGCTCCGCCCGAGAAGGACCTCGACTGGTCCGAGCGCGGCGTCGAAGGGGCCAACAGATTCCTCGGCCGCGTCTGGCGTCTCGTCGAGGGCGGCCTCGACCAGCTCAAGGCAGCCTCGCCCGAGCGCGTAGCGATGAAGGACATCACCGTCAAGGAAGAGCGCGACATGAAGCGCGTCATACACAGCACTCTCGACCGCGTGACGAAGGACATCCGCGACGAACGCCAGTTCAACACCGCCGTCGCGCGCCTCATGGAGCTGGCCAACGCGCTCATCGCCTACGCACCCGCCGACGACAAGGGGTGGAGCGTCAAGCGCGAGGGCGTCGAAACTCTGCTCTGCTGCCTCTCGCCCTTCGCGCCGCACATTACGGAAGAGCTTTGGCACATGCTAGGCAACGACAGCTTCCTCTCCGTACACAAGTGGTTCGAGGTAGATCCGACCGCGCTCGTCGAAGACAGCGTCACGATAGTCCTCCAGATAAACGGCAAGGTGCGCGAGCAGTTCACCGTCGCCGCGGGCCTCTCGAAAGAAGACCTCCTCGCCGAGGTCATGGGCCGCGAGGAGACCAAGAAGCGCATAGAAGGCAAGGAAATAGTCAAGACGATAGCCGTCCCCGGCAAACTCGTCAACATAGTGGTGAAGGGCTGATGCCGCAGCTCCTCCTGATAGCCGCGTCGGGAACGGCCCAGAGACGGCTGCTGGAGGAGACTGCCGCAGCGCTTGAAAAAGAAGGATACACGGCCGCCGGAAAGCAGGAGGGAGGGGAGTGGAACTCCCTTCTCTCCGACAACATGACCGGCGGCCTTTTTGATGAAAAACGCTTCGTCGTAGTGGAATCGGCCTTCACTATGGGGCCGTTCCCCGAAAAACTCGCCTCCGTCGTCGAACCGCAGTCAGACGTGATACTCCTGCTCGTCTACGAAAGCGACGCGAAGGCGCAGCCATCCAAATTCATTCCCAAAGACGTCATCTCGAAATGCCGCGTCGTCAAACCCGTTGAATTCCCGCGCTGGCCGCGCGAACGCCAGGCGTGGGTGACGCGCCTCGCAGGAGAGCTCGAAGTGCCGCTATCGGCGCAGGGCGCTGCCATGATCGTCGAGCTCCTCGACGACCCGGAAGAAATCCGCGCGCAGCTTAAAAGCCTGAAACTGCTGAAAAAAAACGGCGCGATAGAGGCTGCGGACGTGCGGCAGATGTGCCTCGACGACGGTAGCCGCAACCTCCTGCGCCTGCTCGACGGCCTCTGCACAGGCGACGCCGTGGGCGTGGTGAAAAGCCTGCGCGCGATGTCCTCGTCCGCCGACCTTATCCCATCCATAACCCCGATACACAACAGAATGCGCCTCGCATGGTACGCCAGCCTCGGAAACGACGGAGCCGCGATAGGGCGCGCGCTAGGCGCGAAAGACTACGCCTGGCGCATGGCCTCCCAGGCCGCGCGCCGCTACGGACGCGCCGCGCTCACAGACTTCACCGCCGACCTCCTGCGCATCAGCATCGAAGAAAGAAGCGGGCGCGGCGCCGGCTGGAACGGCCTCGAAACCGCGATTATAAACCTGCTCTCACGCGGATAGCGCGTTTTAGGTGCCTCACACAACATTTATCACATATCACAGAATAATCGGGCGATAACCACACGCTTTTAGCTCATCGTGTCGCTTAACAACGTCGTGCCGCAAGCGCGGCGTTGATTGACGTTATAGGATATAACCTATATAATTTTTATGGGATAAATCCTATGAAAGGGAGGCGAAGGGGTGTCTAGCGTTAAAATTATTTTTTACGATTTATCGAACGGTACGGAGCCTGCTAAAGATTTTATTTTGAGCTTAGATACAAAAATGCGGGCAAAAATGGTCCGTATGGTTAAGCTGTTGGAGGAAAACGGCGGCAATTTGAGGATGCCGTATTCGGAGCATTTGGACGATGGAATTTTTGAACTGCGGGCG
>DVKA01000256.1 GCA_018716365.1 Candidatus Caccocola faecipullorum | reverse complement strand
TGTTAAAGTGCTAGCTTGATGATTTTCATCACGGGCCTTATAATATCACGGGTTTGTCATTTTTGCAAACGACGACGGAGGAATAAATATGAAAGACGAATTCAAGGCCGACGCGCTGATCTTCGACATCGACGGGGTGCTTCTCGACGTTACGAAATCCTTCCCCGAGGTCATACGGCGCTGCGTCGCGGACGGCTGGGAGAAATTCTGCGGCGGCGTGACGGACTGCGCGGGCTACGGCCCGGAGCACGAATGGGTGATGAAGCGCCACGGCAGCTTCAACGACGACTACGACCTCGCGTGGACGCTGCTCTCTATGGCGGCGGCGAGCGGCGAAAAGCTGCTTTCGCGCGCGCTGCCGTCGCCGGAACGGCTTACGGAGGAGCTCGCGGACTTCAGCGCGCCGCTCGTCGGATGGGTGCTCGGCAAGTACGGCGGCCTCGTGCCGCGGAGCGAGAGCCGCGCGATGTGCGCTGAGCTCTACGGCGACCCGGAGCGCGGCCTCTACAGGCTTGAGAAGCCCGCGCTCTCGCGCCGCTGGGACGAGCTCGGCCTGCCGGTCGCGATATATTCGGGGCGCAACGCATACGAGTGGGAGCTCGCGAAGAAGAGCCTCGGCTGGGAGGACTTCCCCGACGAACTCATAATCCACAGCGACCACGGCATAGAGAAGCCGTCGCCCGAGGGGCTCGAAATCCTCTGCGGACGCATCGGCGCGTCGTCGCCCGTATTCTTCGGCGACACGGCGAGCGACATGAAGGCGCAGGCCGCCTTCGGGCGCGGGCGCTTCGCCGCGGTGGGACGGCTGCTGCCCGAGGCGGAATACAGGTTCGACACGACGGAGGAGGCCGTCGCCGCCTTCGCGCCGAAGCGCGCCTGAACGCGCCGCGCCTGCGCAAAATACGCATTTGAGCGGAACGCGGGCTTGACAACGCAAAATTTTGTAACTAAAATTTTCCGCGTTTGATGATGCAGCCGCTTGAACGGCAGAGGGAGGCACGGACATGACAGAAATGCATAAGAGGCTTGACGATATTCATGTCACGCGGTTCTCCTTTACCGGCGCGGGTCCTCTTCACGGGATCTGCGCGAAATCGGCTTGATTCTGAACACAGCACCTTCGGAATCGCACTCCGCGTATTTGTCGTAGAAGCAGGGCTCGCAGTTTGATGCGGGGCCTGCTTTTTTATTTTTAGAACTTCAGCAAAATATTTACGGAAGGAATTGAGAGAACATGGAGAAACAGAACTACTTCCAGCCTGAGATCGAGTGCGCCTCGCGCGAACAGATCACGAAATGGCAGACAGAGGGCCTCATCCGCACGGTGAAGCACGCCTACGAGAACTCGGCCTACTACCGCAAAAAGATGGACGACCACGGCGTGAAGCCCGAGGACATCAAGTGCCTCGCCGACATCACGAAGCTGCCCTTCATCTGCAAGGACGACCTGCGCGAGGCCTATCCCTACGGCCTTCTCTGCATGCCGCTGCGCGACTGCGTCCGCATCCAGTCCACGAGCGGGACGACTGGACGCCGCGTCATCGCCTTCTACACGCAGCACGACATCGACCTTTGGGACGCGACCTGCGCGCGCGCGATAGTCGCCGCGGGCGGAACCCCCGACGACGTCGTGCAGGTCTGCTACGGCTACGGCCTCTTCACAGGCGGCCCGGGGCTCAACGGCGGCTCGCATAAGCTCGGCTCGCTGACGCTGCCCATGTCCTCCGGCTCGACCGACCGTCAGATACAGTTCATGCAGGACCTCGGCTCGACGATACTCTGCTGCACGCCCTCATACGCCGCCTACATCGGCGAGACGATAGTCGAGCGCGGCCTTCAGGACACCATCAAGCTCAAGGCCGGAATCTTCGGCGCGGAAGCGTGGAGCGAAGAGATGCGCCGCGACATCGAGAAAAACCTCCGCATCAAGGCCTACGATATCTACGGCCTCACCGAGCTCGAAGGCCCGGGCGTCAGCTACGAGTGCTGCGAGCAGCGCGGAATGCACATCTGCGAAGACCAGTTCATCGCGGAGATAATAGACCCTAACACCGGCGAAGTCCTTCCCGACGGAGAGAAGGGAGAGCTCGTCTTCACCTCGCTCAACAAGCAGGCCTTCCCGATGGTGCGCTACCGTACGCGCGACATCTGCGTCCTCTCGCATGAGAAATGCTCCTGCGGCCGCACCCACGTCCGTATGTCCAAGCCGATGGGCCGCAGCGACGACATGCTCATCATCAAGGGCGTCAACGTCTTCCCGTCGCAGGTCGAGACCGTCCTCATCGAACACGGCTACTCGCCGAACTACCAGCTCGTCGTCGACCGCGTCAACAACTCCGACACGCTCGACATCAACGTCGAGATGAACCCGGACATGTTCAGCGACAACCTCGGCGAAATCACCGCGCGCGAAAAAGAGCTCGTCAACGCGCTCAAGGGCTTCCTCGGCATATACACGAGAGTCCACCTCGTCGCGCCGAAGAGCATCCCGCGCAGCGAAGGCAAGGCCGTCCGCCTCATCGACAAGCGCAAAATATAACCGACGGGACACAACAGGGACTTTTTTGAATATAATAAAGGAGGAACAAAATCATGAAGGGGGAAAAAGAGATGACAATCAAACAGATTTCCGTCTTTCTTGAGAACAAGCCCGGCAAGCTCGCCGAATTCGTCGAAGTTCTTCGCGGGCACGGCATAGACATGAGGGCGCTTTCGCTCGCGGAAGCCTCCGACTTCGGCATCGCGCGCGTCATAGTCGACGACCCCGACAAGACGCAGCAGGTGCTCGCAGAGGCGCACTTCATATCTTCCGTCACTCCGGTCCTCGCCGTCGCAGTCTCCGACCAGCCCGGCGCCCTCTACGAGATGCTCGAAGCGATGCGCGAAGGCTCCGTCAACATCGAATACACCTACGCCTTCACGACGCGCACCGACAAAGGCGCGTACATGGTCTTCCGCGTCGCGGA
>DVKA01000027.1 GCA_018716365.1 Candidatus Caccocola faecipullorum | reverse complement strand
GTCATAATATCTCCCGGCTTCCTTATCCGAACATACTTGGGCGAGTACAAGATGCCCATATTTGCAGCCGTCCTCAACTGCGGATTCCGCCCATTCCACCGCTTTGCCAAAATCTGCCGACTGGAACATATATTCGTCGGCGACTAATACTTTCAATGCGGGATCTTGGCTGGTTTGCGCGGCCTTTTCCAGCCAGTTACGCGCTTTCTCACCCATCGAATTTGTTCTTGTTTTGTTTCTCCGCATTTCAACATTCGCCATCCTGCACATCGCGACCCAGTCGCCGTTGTCTGCGGCCTTTATGTACAACGGCTCCGCTCTGTCATAATCACCGGCAGATAAATATAAATCTCCGAGGGTCGTCATCGCCTTGACGTTTCCTGCGTCGGCTGCCTTTTCATAAAATTCGATGCCCTTTTCGAGCCTGTCCTCTTTGCTCAGCGTGCTGTCTGCCGTGCCTTCGCGGTACATCGTCCCTATGGCGGCATAAGCATCGGCGGCGTACCCCTTAACTGCCGCTTTCTGATACCATTTCAGGGCTTCTGCGTATTCCTTTGTATAGCTTTCGCATATTCTGCCGATGTAGAGCATTGCCTCTCCGTCGCCGTTCTGAGCGTATTTGGCGAATATCTCTTTTGCATTGTCGTAGTCGCCATTTTTATAAATCTGTATCGCTTCGCTGATTGCCGCGTCGCGTTCCTGTTTCAGCTTCTGCTCGTGTGCGGAATACCATTTGGTTCCGGCGAGGGCCGCCGAGCACAGTATGAATAAACCGCATAGGATATAGACGTAGTATTTTTTTGCACTTGGCATCGTTATTCTCCTATTTTTATAAATACAACTATATTATAATGATAAATATCATTTTTACAATAAATTGATTGTATTATTTGTTTTTAATATCTCTATAATATGTGTATATATACAATTATATAGTTGTTGAACGCGCTCACAGAATAATGTAGCTTTATGAACGAGGTGAGCGCATGGAGACGTTTGGAGCACGTTTGAGCCGTCTGCGCAGAGAGAAGGGCTTAAAGCGCAGCGATATTGCGGAGTCGCTGGGCATGGACGCAGAGACGGTCGCGCGCTACGAACGCGACGAGCGCGAGCCTAAGATTGGCGACGCCGCCGTTATTGCCGGTATTCTCGGAGTGTCTCTGGAGTATCTCGCCTCCGGCGTTTCGTCCGTGCAGTCTCATGTTTTTGCGGACGGCTCCGGCGACTGGCTTCTTATTCCTGTGCTGCGCGCAGCTGAATTTTTTGACGCCGCGCCTTCAAAAAATTCCATCGCAGGGTGTACAGACAACATCGCCGTCCCACGCTCAATCGTCGGCGCTGTCGATGTTGAAAGGCCTCCTTTCGCTTTCGTAACGCACGACGGCTCGTTTGAAAAATTTTCCATCCGCGCCGGAAGCTGCGTCGTCGTTAATCCTGCTGAACAGGTATCAGATTTCGACATCGCCCTCATTTTTTACAAAGGCAAGCTGGCGCTGAAGCGCCCGCAGCATACGAAGAACGGCTCTGTGCGCCTTATCTCCGGCGATTTCGGAGGCAGCGCCATCATCGTCCCGCCGGAGGACGCCGCGGACGCTGGCGTTTTCTGTATAGCCGGCAAGGCTGTCGCTTACAGGTTTGAAGAAACCGGGAAAATCCGACACGACATTTAACCCTCGCCTTTTCGGCTTATTATAAAAGGGCCGCGCGCGTTTTTCTTGGACTCACTGTCCAGAAGAGCCGCGCACGGCGCGTCGGTTTGCGAAACGTTTACGATATTTCCAGAACGTCTATCGGAATCGGATAGCCCTTATCGTCGATTTGTTCCGGGAAAAAATAGAAGCCGTCTTCTTTATACATTATGCACCATACCGACGTCCTGTTGGTCCAGTATCCGAGAAATTGTCCCTGATCGGCGATTTTCTTTAATCTTTCCGCGATCGCCGGGAGGATTTCCAGTTCTCCGTCGCCGTTTATGTCGCGGAAAGCCACCTCTGCGTCAAAATGCAAGTCGCCTGCGTAAGCGTCACGGATAGGCTTCCATACCGTGAAATCGCGTTCGGCTTCATGTCCGGCGCCGTCGGACAGAGACACATGGAGAGTGTCGCCCTTCAGGGACGCCGTAACGCGGATGGTCCGCCCCGATATTTTTATCGTCCCGCTTTGTGGTCTCCTGTCGTTGGTCCAGTTCAGAAGGAGCGCCGGGACTGGCTGCGCTTTTGGGCGCATGGCGAGCACGCGTTCTATCGCCTGTCCGTCTGTTATGTCGCCGGTGAAAGCCAGGTGCGCCGCCCTGTATTGCAGAACGGCAAACACAGCCGCCGCAGCAGCGCATATTATGAAGGCTGCGGCGGCGGCAATGCGCAGTTTCCTGCGCCGCCATATATACCGCCGCACCGCCGCCGCGTCTGCGAATCTGTCGTCGGGGTCGAACCGTGCGCATTTCGCTGCGGCTTTTGCGAGCGCGCCGTCGATGCGGAGGCTGGAGGAGAGGGCTTCTATCGTTTTGCCGAATGCGTAGAGGTCGGCCTGCGGGCCGGTCTGGGCGAAGCCATACTGCTCAGGCGCGGCGTAGCCGCGTGTGCCGGACGGTTCTGTGTCGCGCGTTTCGTCTTCGTCGTAGAGCCGCGCGATGCCGTAGTCTATGAGCTTTACGCCGTTTGGCGTAACGATGATGTTCTCCGGCTTCACATCGCGGTGGATGATCTTATTTTCGTGCAGAGTTTGCAGAGCGAGCAGAAGTTCGTCGGCGGCGCGCAAAAGCGCCTTGCCGGATATTGCGCCGCGCTTTGCAAGTTCGCCGAGATTTTCGCCCTCCGCGTATTCTTCTATGACGACGGTGTCTTCGCCGAAGATAATTTCATATATTTTCGGAATGTATGGAGAATCTATTTTTCTGAGCGCCTCGAAAATCCGCCGTTTGTCGTCGCGGTAGCTTCTTTTGATATATTCGCGCCCGTCGAGCGAAGATTTGACAAGCTCCACGCGGCAGGCTTCCGTCTCGTGAATCAGCTTCGCTCCTCCGTAAATGGAAAGTTTATAACCGTCCGCGGCAGTCTGCATCAAGTCCACTCCTTGTCTTCGCCAGTTTCGTTATTATACAATTCTAACATCTTAAAAAAATATCGGTGATATTATGGCAAAGGTTACGGAAGAACTGCTGAACAGGATAAAGGAGAGCGCGGACGCTGGCGATTTTGTGAGGGAAAACGAAGCGGCGTTTCTCCGCGTTTCGCCTGATGACTACATGAACCGCATGATGGAAAAGAAAGGGTTGCGCGTCGCGGATGTAGCCGCGCGCTCCGGCCAGGGCGATTATGTTTACAAGGTCTTCTCCGGCAGGCGCAGGGCGAGCCGCGACGTGCTTATCGCAATATGCTTCGGCATGGGGCTCTCGCTCGACGAGGCGCAGCCGCTGCTGCGCGCGGCGGGTTTCGCGCGTCTGGACCCGCGGAACAGGCGCGACTCTGTGATTATCTACGGCCTCTGCCATGGAGTTGAAATCGACGAAGTGAACGATATATTGTTCGAGCTCGGCGAGAGCACGTTGTGAAGGCATCCGTTCTTGATAATCACTGTGGCGAAAATCTAAGAGTTATACCGCGCTGAACACTTCGTAGAACTTCGTTCTGAAGGACTGCGTCTTCTGTCTTATATATTTTATATCATAACAAATATGTTATAATGTCGGTGGGAGGTGCGAAATGTATCAAGTCATCACCTACAAAGACAAGGCTGGCAACGATGAGGTCGCCGAGTATATCCAGGCGCTGAATGTCAGAATGGCGACGAACAAAGATGCGAGGATTTGCTATAAAAAGATTATGGAATACATTGGTCAGCTTCATGCATATGGGACAGCTGCCGGAGAGCCTGCCATGAAGCACATACAGAACACGGAATTATGGGAGCTGAGACCGACGAGCGACAGAATATTTTTCGCGTTCTGGCGTGACGATATTTTTGTATTGCTTACGCATTTTGTAAAAAAGACGCAGAAAACGCGCAGCGTGAAATCGAACGGGCGCAGCGATGCCTTAAAGATTTTTGGGAAAGGAGTGCCAGACAATGAGCATGACCATCAACGGAGAAAGCTACACGACGTTTGACGATTTATGGGAAGCCTCAAATTTAACGCAGGCGGAGAAAGACGAAATACAGCTTAAAATAGACCTTGCCGGCAAACTTATAGAAGCGAGAGAGAAGAAAGGAATAACGCAGGAGCAGCTGGCGCAAATGTCAGGCCTTAAACAGCCGGCAATCGCACGTCTGGAGAAGATGAAGGCGACGCCGCAGATAGACACGCTTTTCCGTGTGCTGAAGCCGCTTGGTTACACGCTTGCCATCGTGCCTGATACTCGGCACACCAATTGATGGATTTTTGCGGGAAACACTTTCGCGTTCAGGGCGTTTTATTGTAACAGTCTCAAAAAGACTGTGGAGAATCGTTGAAGATTTGAAGAAATAAAAAATGCCAGAGTTGAAAAACAACTCTGGCACTGAATTTTTAATGGTGGAGATAAGGGGATTCGAACCCCTGACCTCTTGAATGCCATTCAAGCGCTCTCCCAACTGAGCTATACCCCCGAACAACAAAAGGGATTATACTGACTAAGCGCGCGCCTGTCAAGCGCGATTTTTGTTCGGCGCGGAAATCCGGCGCGGGTTCATAAAATCGACATACTTTTTTGATACAACTGGGGCGGCGAAGGAGGCGCGGGCAAGTGGTAAAATATGCGGACGGGCGGAGCGTCCGCGCCGCGCCGGTGAAATCTGGAAAGTATTACGAACGGAGCGTATATGGATAGAATTATGACGAAGGATTTTTTTGCGAAGTTTGGTGTTGCGGGGCGCGCCGCGGCCGCAGTGTTTGTGCTCGTCTGCGCTGTGCTTTTCCCGCTGCGCGCTGAGGCGCTGACGCAGGCGGAGGCTGCGCCCGTTGTGTTCGAGGCGCTCGGACGCGAGACGCCGGAGAAGTTTCTTACCGCGGTCGAGGGCGATATGACGAGGCGCGACGCGCTGCGCTTTGCATTCGAGGCTATGGGCTGGGGCTTCGCGCTCGCCGCCGTCGACCAGATCGGGATTCTGCCCGAATGGCCCGAGGTCGAGGGCGTTTCGTACATTTCGGCGACGATGAGCCCGCAGCCGCCCGCGGCTATGACGGCCGCGCTTGACGAGCCGCTGACGCAGGAGGATATGGAGGGGTTTGAAAGCTGGCTGCACGAGTGCCGCAAGTCGGTTTCGTGGAAGACTTCGTTCTCGTGGAACGGCACGACGCTGTTCATGGTGAAGCGCGGCGTCGGGAACCCGTCCGGCTCCGCGAACGGCGATATGGAGAACGGCAGGAACGAGCCGCTCTTCGCCGCGGCGCTCGCCGTGGACATGGCGCAGACGCCCTGCCAGATAGCGACGGCGGAGATGATAGGCTCGAAGCGCGCGGCTCTTGCGACGATCGCGGTTGAAAATTACGGCGTCGTCGGCGGCATCAACGGCGGATATTTTTCGGGCGCGAAGCCGATCGGCGTGCTGCGCCGCCAGGGGCGCACGGACAACGCGAAATTCTGGCCGAACCGCTCCGCCTTCGGCTGGAACGAAAGCGGCGGCTTCACCTTCATCGACGGCAAGATAGTCAACAACATCGGCTCCGTGCATGAATACGACGAATACACAGAGATGATGCAGGCCGGCCCGCTGCTCGTGAAGGAGGGCGAGGCCGTGGAGAACACTGAGGACGTGGACCCAGCGGTGCTGAACCGCCGCCATCCGCGGACTTTCGTCGGGACGGACGGCTCGCGCGTCTTCTGGGGCGTCGTGGACGGGCGCGACAATATGCACAGCGTCGGCATGACGATAGAGGAGCTGCGTACCTTCTGCATCAAGGGGCTGGCGCTGACGGACGCGCTGAACCTCGACGGCGGCGGCTCAAGCTCGATATGGTGGCGCGGCATGACCTTCTCGCAGCCGAGCAACACGAGCGACGTAGAGCGCCCGATACCCTACGCCGTGCTGATGTTCGAACCGGGCGCGGGAGTACGGCAGTAGACGTTGCGCCGGAGGGCGCGCCGCTGTTAAACTATATGAGGCTTTATAGATAGGCAAAAACGCGAAAGGCGAGAGGAAAATAAAAATGACAGAGAAAATTTACGCGCCGGATATGGATTTCGGCGAATGGAAAGAATATACGGAGAAGGCGCTGGAAGAGCCCGTCTACCGCGCGGGGCAGATATGCCAGTGGATCTGGCAGAAACACGCCGACACCCCGGAGGAAATGACGAATCTGTCGAAGCCGCTGCGCGAGAAGCTCGCGGAGAAGCTCGACTTCGCCTTCCCGCAGCTCGCGCGCGAGCAGAAGTCGGCGGACGGCACGCGCAAATTCCTCTGGCGGCTGCGCGACGGCGAGTCGGTCGAATCCGTGCTGATGAAGCAGGGCGACAGGCTGACCGCCTGCATATCGACGCAGGTCGGCTGCCCGCTCCAGTGCACATTCTGCGCGACGGGGCTTTCCGGCTTCGTGCGCAACCTCAGCGCGGGCGAGATAGCGGGGCAGGTCGCCGCGATTGAAAAGAAGATAGGCCGCGAGATAAACAACGTCGTCTACATGGGCATGGGAGAGCCGTTCCTCAACACGGAGGCGGTGCTCAAATCCGTCAGGATGCTGAACGACCCGAAGATGCGCAACTTGGGCATACGCCACATAACGGTCTCGACGTCGGGCGTAATCCCCGGCATCCGCGCGCTCGCGGAGTCCGGCCTCGGCGTGCGGCTCGCGATATCGCTCCACGCCGCAGACGGCGAACTGCGCAGCATGATAATGCCAGTCAACAACAGCTACCCAGTCGAGGAGCTGCGCGAGGCGCTCGTCGAGTATCAGGAGGCGACGGGCGACCGCATAACGATAGAATACGCGCTCTTCGGCGGCGTCAACGACGGCGTTGAACGCGCGCGCGAACTTGTGCGCTTCCTGCGCGGCATCCACGTCTACGTCAACCTCATCCCGTGCAACTCCGTCGAAGGGCGCTACGCGAAGCCGGAGGCGGAGGACGTGCTGCGTTTCAAGAGCGTGCTCCAGACCGCGGGCTTCGAATGCGAGATACGCGCCGAGCAGGGAGCGGACATAGACGCGGCCTGCGGACAGCTGCGCCGCAAGGAAAACGGCATGGACGCGCCGCTCGAACACGGATCGTTCTCCGCGCCGAGAAACATAATGGCGGAGGAACGCGCCGCGGCGCGCGCGTCAAAACCGGCGGCGAAGCCGAAACGCCGCGAATTCGCCGGAAAGGGCGAAGAACGCGGAAAATTCGGACGCCGCGATGAAAACGCGGACAAGCGCGCGCGTTACGGCGACAGGCCGAGAGACGAGCGCGCGGCGCGCGGCGCGGGAGAAGAGAGAAAACGCGGATTCGCCGGAAACGGCGAAGAGCGCGGCGGCTTCAGAGGCCGCGATGAAAACAGCGGGCAGCGCGGACGCTTCCGCGGCGGCGAGGAAAGAGACGGACGCCGCTACGCAGGCACGCGCGAGGATAGAGAGCGCCGCTTCTCCGCAGAGGGCGGCGAGCGCGGAACGTTCAAGCGCCGCCGTGAAAACGCAGAGCCGCAGGAGCGCTACCGCAGCGGCAAAATGAAAGAGGCCCGCCCGACGTACAGAGGCGGCGGCGAAGAACGCAGCCGAGATGCGGGCGAAGCGCGCGGCGAACGTAATTTCCGCGAGCGCCCCGCGAAGGGCGCGCCGCGTCCGAAATCCGCGCCCGCGCCGAAGGACGGCCCATTCGCCAAATTCTATAAAAACTCCGCGAAGACGAAGCGGAGCGCGAAAAAATCGTAAGAAGGGAAAGTAAATGAACTTTTCGCTCTATCTGATACTCTTCCTCATAATCGGGACGGTATTCTTCGGCCTCGCCTTCCCGTTTATGATAATGTTCATAGGCGTGCTGCTCGCCGCGTTCATCGTTATGTGGCTGATACGCCTGCTCCGCGGTGGCTCCGGCTTCACCGTCTACACGTCGCGCGGCTTCGGCCGCAGCGCCGGAGAGGAGCCGGAGGCAGAGCCTACGCGCCGCCGCATATACTCGTCTGACGGCCCGACTCCGCCCCGCGGCGGATACGACGCGCGCGGCCCCTACATAAACGTAGCCGCCGACGACGAAGAAATGGCCGAAGCCGTCGAAGTGATAGAACTCCCCGCCACCGCGCTGCGCAAAGACGACGGGGAAGAGACGAAGTAAAAGCGCCGCGTCGCGCTCAATCTGAAATTAAAGAAGCAAAAAGCGGCCCGCCCCTGTTTCATTGAGCGGGCCGTTCTTTTTCGCCATGCGCCTGGGAGCGCGGAGCTTTATGGAATCTGTCTTGAAATCTCGCGCGCGAACTCGGCTATCATCGGGCCGTACTTCGCGGCGTCGCCGTCGGTAAAGCGGAACGTCGGCGCAGTCAGGCTTATCGCGCCGACGGGGTAGCCTTCGCGGTCTGTTATCGCGCCGCCGAGGCAGCGGATGTTGTCCTCGTTCTCCTCTATCTCTTCCGCGTAGCCCTGTACGCGGAAACGCGCGAGCATTTTTTTCAGCTCTTCCTTTGAAGTCACCGTCTTCGCCGTGCGCGGCGCGAGCTCCGCCGAATCGAGGTACGCCTCCAGCTCCTCCTGCGGCAGCATCGAAAGTATCGCGCGCCCGGCGCTCGTGCAGTAGAGCGGGAGCTCCGAGCCGAGGCGCGACCAGCGCAGCGTGACGTTCTGCGTGCTGTCCAGCCTGTCCGCGTACTGCGCCGCGCCGTTGTTGTAGACGCAGAGGTGGACGGTCTCGTTCGTCGCGTCGCGCAGCCTGCGCAGCCACGGCGCGGCGATCTCCACCGCCGCGGTCGAATACCTGTACCCGCCGCTCCAGAGCAGCACCGTCGGCCCTATCCTGTAACGTCCGTCCTGCGCCTTCACGGCGACGTTGTCCTCGCATAGTATGTTCAGTATCCGGTGCACCGTCGCCTTCGGCATATCGAGGGCGCGCGCGAGCTCCGTCACGCCCGAGGGGCCGCTCTTCTTCGCCAGCTCGGAAAGCAGGAGCACCGCTTTTTTTATAGCTTCATGATTTTTCCCGGTTTCAGCCATCTCAGACCTCTTCAAAAAAATTATGCTGCGGCGCATTGCGCTATTGTAGCGCAAGCCGCCGAAAGCTGCAAAAAATCGCCGGCGCGTGGTGCGCGCGAACAAAAAATTTTTCCGCGCGCAAAAATTCGAACTTTCACTTGACATTTGCTCAATTGCGGCGGTACACTTTTATCGTTAAGATTGATGAAACATCGTTCCAGATTATGGAACAGAAAAAAATAATCCGAGAAAGTTATAAGTCGTCTGAAAAAATTTTTTGTTGTATTTCAACAGGGAGGAATTACACGATGAAAAAGTTTGTAACTTTCGGAGAGCTGATGCTGCGCCTTTCGCCGCAGGGGACGGACGTTCTTTTCCAGAAGCCGTCGCTCGAAGCCACGTTCGGAGGCGCCGAGGCAAACGTCGCCGTCTCGCTCGCCAACTACGGCGAAGAGGCGGTTTTTGTTACCGCTCTGCCCGACAACCCGATAGCCGACGCCGCTGTGCGCGAGCTCAGAAGCTTCGGCGTCAATACGAATTACATCCGCAGAAGCGGAAGCCGCGTCGGCATCTACTACGCTGAGAAGGGCGCCTGCATGCGCCCGTCGAAGGTCATCTACGATCGCGCCAACTCCTCGATCACCGAGGTCAAGCCCGGCGACTTCGACTGGAAGGCCATCTTCGACGGCGCGACGTGGTTCCACACGACCGGCATCACCCCCGCTGTGGCTGAAGGCACGGCGGAAGTGACGCTCGAAGCTATGAAAGCCGCGCACGAGATGGGCGTAAAGGTATCCTGCGACCTCAATTACAGAAAGAAGCTCTGGAAGTGGGGCAAGAGCGCTCAGGAAGTCATGTCCGAGATAACGAAGTACGTCGACGTCCTCATCGCCAACGAAGAGGACTGCCAGAAGTGCCTCGGCATCGAGCTCGACGTCGACGTGACGAAGGGCAGCATCGACAGCGAGAAGTACAAGGCGCTCGCCGCGAAGATCATGGAGATCTACCCGAACGTCGAGAAGCTCGCGGTCAGCCTCCGCGAGAGCGTCAGCGCCGACATCAACAACTGGTCGGTAGTCATGGCGACGAAAGACGGCTTCTACACGAGCAAGAAATATGAAATCCGCGACATCGTCGACCGCATCGGCGGCGGCGACTCCTTCGGCTCCGGCCTCATCTGGGGGCTCAACAATCTCGAAACCCCGCAGGCGGCGGTCGAGTTCGCCGCGGCGGCCTCGGCGCTCAAGCACACGATCTTCGGCGACTACAACAGAGTCTCGGTCAGCGACGTCCTCACGCTCGCCGGCGGCGACGGCTCCGGCCGCGTGCAGAGATAAGGAGACGGGACGATGAACGCAGTTCTTGAAAAACTCGGCCGCATCGGCCTCGTCCCCGTCATCAAACTCGACACGCCGGAGCAGGCGCTGCCTCTCGGCCGCGCGCTCGTCGCAGGCGGCATCCCCGTCGCGGAAGTAACCTTCCGCACCGACGCGGCCGCCGAGTCGATAAAGATTCTCGCAAAAGAATGCCCCGAACTCATCCTCGGCGCGGGCACCGTCCTCACGACGGAGCAGGCGGACGCCGCGGCGGAAGCCGGCGCGAAATACATCGTCACGCCCGGATTCAACCCGCGCGTCGTCGCCCACTGCCAGGAGCTCGGCCTCCCCGTCACGCCCGGCGTAAGCTCGCCGAGCCAGATCGAGCAGGCGCTTGAAATGGGCCTCGAAGTCATCAAGTTCTTCCCCGCCGAGCAGTCCGGCGGCGTGGCGATGCTCAAGGCGCTGAACGGCCCCTACGGCGGAAAAGTTTCCTTCATACCGACCGGCGGCGTCGGCCAGAAGAACCTCACAGACTACCTCTCCTGCCCGAACGTCTTCGCGGTCGGCGGAAGCTGGATGGTCCCCTCGGACGCCGTCAAGGCGGGCGACTGGGCGAAGATAGAGACGCTCTGCCATGAGGCGCGCCTGCTCTCGCTCGGCTTCTCGCTCCTCCACGTCGGCGTCAACCCGCAGTGCGAGTGCTGCGCGCTCGACGAGGCGCGCGTCTTCGCCTCGATGCTCGGAATGCCCTTCAAAGAGGGCAACAGCTCCGCCTTCGTCGGCAAATCCTTCGAGTTCATGAAGTCGAAGGGCCGCGGCGAGCACGGGCACATCGCCATTGAGACGCTCTCAGTCGAGCGCGCTCTCGAATGGTTCTCCGGCTTCGGCATCGGCGTCGTAGAAGAGACGATAAAGAGAAAAGACGGACGCATCACGGTAGCCTACCTCGACAGAGAAATCGCCGGCTTCGCGGTGCATCTCAACAGAAAGTAAGCAAAGCTGATACTGCGGGCCGCCGCGGAAACGCGGGGCCCGCTTTTTTGTGCCGGCGGCCGGCAAGTCCGCTGCTTTCGCCGGCTGCACATAACGGAGAGGAAATTTCCCGCCGGTTTTTGTGCGGCCCGACGTTGTGGATATTGACAAAAGCGCCCGCGGCGATTGACAACGCGCGCCGCGGGGCATATACTGTAACAGTAATCTTACTAATATACAAGTTGTGTGCAAGTTTAATTTAGGTTTTCTCAACAAAAATATTTTGGAGGAATTACTATGAAAGCGATTTGCATTGAAGAGCCCGGCAAGGTCGTCGTCAAGGAAATCGACAAACCTGTGCGCAAACCGGGCGAGGCTCTGCTGAAGATGATCTACGGCGGCATCTGCGGCAGCGATCTCGGTTCGTACCGCGGAGCGAACGCCTATGTCTCGTATCCGCGCGTCCCGGGCCACGAGCTCGCGGCGGAGATAGTCGAAATCGACGAGAACGACAAGGGGCTCAAACCCGGAATGATCGTCACCTGCAATCCTTACTTCAACTGCGGCTCGTGCTACTCCTGCCGCCGCGGCCTCGTGAACGCCTGCACCGGCAACCAGACGATGGGCGTGCAGCGCGAGGGCGGCTTCGCCGAGTACATCACGATGCCCATCGAGCGCATCTACGACGGCAAGGGGCTGCCCGCGAAGACGCTCGCTCTTATCGAGCCGTTCTGCATCAGCTGGCACGGCGTTTCCCGCGCGGACGTGAAGGCGGGCGAGCGCGTGCTGGTCGTCGGCGCTGGGACCATCGGCGTGCTCGCGGCGGTAGCGGCTAAGGCTAAGGGCGCGGAGGTCACCATCTGCGACGTCGCCGAGGACAAGCTCGACTATGCCTTCAAGACCTTCGGCCTCGACCACAAGCTTCTGAACTCCTCGCCCGAGGCCTTTACGAAGGGCGTCGAGGAGCTGACGAACGGCGACGGCTTCGACGTTACGATCGAGGCGGTCGGCCTGCCCAGCACTTTCCAGAACTGCATCGACGCGGCCTGCTTCGGCGCGCGCGTCGTGCTCATCGGCGTTTCCAAGAAGAACATCGACGACTTCTTCTTCACGATAATTCAGAAGAAGGAGCTCAACATCTACGGCTCGCGAAACGCGATGAAGAAGGACTTCATCGAACTCATCGACCTCGTGAAGGCGGGCGGCGTCGATCTTGAGAAAATTGTTACGAACACCTACAAGATGGACGACGCGCCGCAGGCCTTCGCGGACTTCTCTGCGAACGCCGGCAAGATGCTCAAGGTTGTAATCGACTTCGCCCAGTAAGCTGCCGGCGGAGCGAAAAAAAATCTCACATAAAGGAAGGAAAGTTGTTATGAAGTCATTGAAGAAACTTGCGGCTATGGTGTGCAGCGCGGCTCTCGCCTGCGCGCTCGTATTCGGCGGCGCGGCTTTCGCGGCCGACGACGTTGTCGAACTCCAGATAGGATTTGAAAACTCCATCACCGAGCCTTTCGGTCAGGGAATCGTGAAGTGGGCGGAGCTGCTAGACAAAGCCTCCGGCGGCACGATGAAAATCACCCCATATCCCGACAGCCAGCTCGGCAGCAAGAACGAGCTGATCGACTCGATGCTCATCGGCGAGCCTGTCTGCACCCTCGCGGACGGAGCCTTCTACGCGGATTACGGCGTCGCGGACTTCGGCATCGTCTTCTCGCCGTTCCTCTTCGACAACTGGGAGCAGTGCTGGAAGCTCATCGACTCCGACTGGTACAAAGATCAGTGCGCCCAGCTTGAGAAGAAGGGACTCAAGGTCCTCGTCTCCAACTGGGTCTACGGCGCGCGCCACACGCTTACAGTCAAGCCGGTCAACAAGGTTGAAGACCTCGCCGGTATGAAGATCCGCGTCCCCAACAACCAGATTCAGTCCTACGGCTTTGACTGCCTCGGCGCGGTCTCGACCGGCATGGACCTCGGCGACGTCTACTCCGCGATGCAGACGAAGACCATCGACGGAGCTGAGAACCCGCTTGCCACGCTCTACGGACGTAAGCTCCACGAAGTCGGCAAATATCTGATACTCGACGGCCACGTCCTCAACTTCACGACGCTCGTCTGCTCCGCGGACTGGTTCAACAGCCTCACCGAGCAGCAGCAGAAGTGGCTGGTCGAGACCGGAATCGAAGCCGGCAAGTACAACAACGAAGTCCAGGCCAAGGA